>JBDSLX010000001.1:0-13797 GCA_039916145.1 Verrucomicrobiota bacterium
GTTGCGGGCTATTTCCCATAACAAACCACTGGTCGCCGTCACCATTGCGGATGGCGATTATCACACGCCGCCCAACTTGATGCGCCTTGCGATGGCGGAAGCTGCGGCGCATCAGGCCTCTTATTTATCGTGGCCGACCTGGCCGGAGGATCAGCGATCACGCATGATTTCCGGCGTGCGGCCTGAAGCTGTTTTCCTCCGCGAAAACGCAAATCTTTTGAATGAAACTACGCAGCGCGCCGATCTCCTTTTGTTTCTACCATTTCAGAATTGGGTCGAAACGGATCAATGCAAATCATTGGAAATCGCCCGGACGCTGAGTCGATCCAACGTGCAGTTTGAAGCAGTTGCGGAAGAAAATTTCGCCAAAAAAATTGAAGCGAACCCGCGTTCGGTTCTTGTGGCAGAATCGCCGGAGATTTTTTCCGCACCGGAAAAAATGGCCGTTGCACAATTTAAAAAGCGCGGTGGAAATATTATTTTCACCAGCGAGAAAGACTGGTTTTCGGAGATGGAAAAGGTCACAAAAAAGTCTGCCGCTATTTTGCAGGGACCGACGACGCTACGCTTAGTTGTCCAAGATCAACCCACAAAAACAATCGTCCATCTCCTGAATCTTGACGTGCAACGAATCTCCTCTTTTGAAGATAAAGCAACGGCGGCGAATGATGTTCGCTTGCAAGTTCGGGTCCCGTTTCGACGCGATCTTACTGTGAAAGCGATCAGCGCGGACACTGCTGCTACACAAGGTCTCGTTCCATTCACATTCAAACGGGAAAAAAACGAAGCCGTTTTGGTAGTCACCGTTCCGCTCATCGCCCTCTCCACGATTTTGGTGATTGAGTAATTGAAGCCGAAATTATTCGCCTACTTCCCCGCTTGTTTCGCTCGATCGCTCCATTAAATTCTCCTCGTGATTTACGACACGTCATTGGACGTGTCGCAGAAAACGGTTCAGCGATCAAGCCCGCCTGACGTGGGGATGGATGATTTTCAGTCTGGGAAAGTAATGACGCACGTCGGCGGGATTATTTGTGACGAGTGTCCAACCAAGTGAAGCAGCATGGGCGGCAATGAGAAAGTCGGGCAGCATCCGTTCCTTTTTTCCGCCGCGCGATTTGTAGAGCCGATACGCTTTGCCAGCGGGAAAAGCGCACGGCCAATTCAATTCCACCAGATCCACGACGCCGTCCAGCAGGGCGTTGACTTCATGCTCGGATTCAAAAAGCGCGCAAATTTCGGAAAAAATAATCTGGTTGATAAACACGCCGCCGACGGGACGAGCTTCATCCAGAGTTTTTTGTGCCCAATCGGCTGTTTCTTCGTCGGTCAGAAGCGCAATCAGCGTGGAGGTATCAATGAGATGCATGATTAGCCGCGCAAAAGTTTCATCGCCTTTTTGTAGGTGAATTTTCCTTTTAAAGCTCCACGAATCGACGCGGTTTTGCTCTGGGGCGAAACGGCAGCGGTCAAGGCGCGCCGCGCGAATTCACTCCGGCTGAGATTGTGCCGCGCTGCGCTGCGATCGGCGGCGCTCAGTTCCTCATCGCTTAATCGAATGGTGAGAATTGGCATACGCCAATGTATGACGCATCTTGCGGCTGTCGCAAGTCCAGATTCGTATTTTTTCATCTTACTCCCAGCTTGTTTCGTTGAATTGCTCCATTAAATTCTTTTCGTGATTTACGACGCGTCATTGGACGAGTTGCTGCAAAAAGTTTGGGACGGAAAACGCATTGATGCTGCTGAAGCGTTGCGCCTTTATCACCTGCCACTGGAAGAACTCGGCACGTTGGCGGATCGACGTCGGCAACTTGCGAAAGCGCCTGCGTTCGACGGGCGCGGAAACGAAATCGTCACCTACATCGTTGATCGCAACGTTAATTACACCAACGTTTGCAACGTCTATTGCAAATTCTGCGCGTTCTATCGCGTCGAGAAAGATGACGATGCCTACGTCATCACGCACGATGAGATAGATAAAAAAATTGCGGAAACCATCGCGCTTGGCGGCACGCAGATTTTGATGCAGGGCGGGCATCATTCGAAACTTTCGATACAGTGGTATCTCGATTTGCTTTCGCATATCAAAACGAAATTTCCGCAGATCAATATTCACGGGTTCAGTCCGAGCGAGTTCGTGCATTTTCAGGAAGTATTTCAAAAGCCAGTTGAGGAAATAATTCGCGAGTTCGTGAAGGCGGGGTTGGGTTCGATTCCGGGTGGTGGCGGAGAAATTTTGGTGGATCGCGTTCGCCAGCGAATTGCTCCGTTAAAAGCGATGAGCGACGAATGGTTGAACGTGATGGACGTGGCGCATCGGCTCGGACTCGCTTCGACGGCGACGATGATGTTTGGCCATGTTGAGACGGTGGTAGAGCGCATTGAACATTTGGAGCGAGTTCGGGCGCAACAGGATAAATCTTTAAATTATGAAAAAAGTCCCCTCACCCGGTCTTCGACCACCCTCTCCCCATTCGATGGGGAGAGGGACGGGGTGAGGGGCTTCACCGCATTCATCGCGTGGACGTTTCAAGCGGAGCACACGAAGCTCAAAGCGCCGACGGTTGGCGCGCACGAATATTTGCGGATGCAGGCGCTCTCGCGAATTTACCTCGATAACATTCCGAACATCCAAAGCTCGTGGGTCACGCAAGGGCAGGAGATTGGACAGATCGCACTGAAATACGGCGCGAATGATCTGGGCAGCATCATGATTGAAGAAAATGTCGTCTCTCAGGCCGGAACAACTTTCCGCATGGGCGTGACCGACATGCAACGGCTTATCAAAGACCTCGGCTACGAGCCGCACCAACGCGATAACTGGTATCGTTTGGTGAATTGACCCAAACAGTAATTTAGATTCTTCTTTTGCGATGAGTTTCGAGCCGACTTTAAGCATTGTTCTTCCTTGTTACAACGAGGCGGGAAATCTGCCGACGCTCATTGGCGCTATCCGCGAATCGCTTGAGCCGCTGAAAATTGATTTCGAAATCGTCATCACCGACGATTGCAGCCGCGATAATTCATGGCAAATGTTGAAAGATTTTGCAGCGAAAGATCCGCGCATTCGTGTCCAACGTTTTCAAAAAAACGCCGGTCAATCCGCCGCGCTATGGGCGGGAATGAAAGCCGCGCGCGGAAAGTTCATCGCCACGCTCGACGCCGACATGCAAAACGATCCATGCGATTTGCCGAAATTTTTGGAGACGCTGAAACAGTTCGATTGCGTTTGTGGTTCACGGGTTGAGAGTCGGGCGAAAGGAGATGGTTTCGTTCGCATTGCTTCTTCGCGCATTGCAAACAACGTTCGCAATTCACTGAGCGGCGAAACGATTTCAGATTCTGGTTGCTGTTTTCGCGCTTTTAAACGTGAGTGCATCACGGATTTAAAATTTTTCAAAGGCATGCATCGCTTCATGCCAACGCTGATCAAAATGGAAGGATTCAGCGTGACCGAAATTCCCATTTCCACGAATCCGCGTTTGGCTGGAAAAACCAATTATGGCGTTTGGAACCGGCTCTTCTCATCATTCTACGACTTGCTCGCCGTGCGCTGGATGAAAAAAAGAATGTTCCGCTTCACAATTGCCGAGCGAATCAATTGACGAGCGATGTTTGATGAATACGCCAAAAGCCGACGCTTCTGAATTTCTCCACAGCGACAGCGCAATCCTCCGATTCGCGGTTCTTTCCCAGAAACAATTCTTTTTCCTCCTGTTTATTTACTTTGGATTGCAAACGCTGATTCGCGTTTTGATTTCTGGAACGGTTGACCTCGACGAATCGGAGCAACTGATCCTCACCCAAAAATTCAGTTGGGGTTATGGCTCGCAGCCTCCGCTTTACACCTGGATTCAAATGCTCTTTTTCAAAGCATTTGGAATCTCAGTATTTGCGCTCGCACTTTTCAAAAATCTGCTACTGCTCAGTATTTACGTCTTTACATATTTAAATGTACGCTTCGTCACACGAAGCCACGTTTGCGGAATGCTCGGCGCGATTTCACTGCTTTTCATTCCGCAGGTTTCCTGGGAATCGCAGCGAGACTTGACCCATTCCGTCCTCGCTTCCGCTTTGGTCAGCGTGACGCTTTTTGTTTTTCTGCGACTGCGCGAAAACTCCTGGCTGGATTATGCCGTTTTCGGGGTATGCGCAGCTTTAGGAATTCTTTCAAAATATAATTACACCGTTTTTTTGTTTGGGCTGATTTTGTCGGCGTTGACGTTGGGCCGATTTCGATCTGGGATTCTAAATAAACGAATTCTGTTATCCATAGTGGCCTGCTTTTTGTTGTTATCTCCGCATTTATTTTGGGATTTTAACAATCGCGCGTTGTTAATTTCAACGGCCTACAAATTTCATCAGCAGCAAAACAATGTCTGGTTTTCAGCTGTGGTGTCAGGACTAAAACATTTGGCGTTGGCGCTGGTTTCGCATCTTGGCCCGTGCGTGATCATCCTCACAATGTTCTTTCGCGAGCAGCTTTTCCGAAAAACCACTCTCAATAAAAACAATGATTACGCAAAACTGATCGCGCGAAAATATTGGTTCATCGGAGCTGGGTTGGTTCTTGGTATTTTGCTTTTTCAAATCACTGGATTTAAAGACCGATGGTTCGAGCCGATTTTTATTTCGCTGCCGCTGTTTCTTTTTGTGCTGGCACAAGATTGGATGATGCCAGCACATGCGAAAAACTTTTTTCTGATTGGGGGCGTTGTCGCGCTCCTGGTTTTGATTCTCATCCCGATGCGAATTATTTTGGCGGACGAAGCGGGCTGGACACAGTTGCTCAATGCGCCGTATCGGGAACTTTCGCCCAAGCTGAATGCCGTTATTCCATCGGACGCGCTGGTGGTTGCTGAAAACAAATGGATTGGCGGAAATATCCGCCTGTTATTTCCTGACCGAAACGTTGTTACACCTGAGTTGGCAAAATTGTTTTCGGCAACAAACCGCAATTGCGCGGTAGTTTGGGATGCAAATCAGCGGCCAGCGCCAGCCTTGCCGTTCCGCCAGTTTGTTCGGGATTTTTCTGGATCAGATTTAAACAAGACCCAACCGGCTTTCGTCGAAGCCGTTTATCAATTTCATCGCGCCAAAAAATTTCGACTTGGGATTTCATCGTCGAATCGTTGAGGGCGGCGTCACTTGCGCAGGCTGTGGGACAGAAATGTTTTCTTTCGATACGACAGAATTGTGGAAAGGAACATCAGCAGGCTCGCATTCACTTCCATCAATTCTTCATGATAAAGTTCTTTACGGCTGGTAAGTGATTTGTCGATCAAACCCGAGGCGAGCCAAAAAGCGCCGCTAAGAACCATCAGGCTGCCGGAGGGGCTTTTCAGCCAACGCAAAGACTCTTTCCAAGTCATTTTTATATTTTTTAAAAACGCAATACCCACAGCCAGCCAAAGACAACCCAGCCAGGCGTCGCGAATTCTGCCGTTGAAAATCTTGTTCAAAACCGGGGCGTCGAGTTTTCGGAAGTCCACTTCAAGGATGAGAAAACTAAAATTAAAAAGAGCCAGGCCGATGAGAAGAATTTGCTCCGCTCTGTTCTTCGAGCGAAAACCAGCGATCAGCCAAAGCAAAAAACCAAGACTGAGGCAGGCGACCTGGAAATTTTCCATTGGCCCGTTTTCAGCGGCGATTCCCGGACGATTCTTCAGTCCCAGCCAGAAAGCGCTATTGATTCCGACCGCCGCAATTGCCAGCAGTCCCAACGTGGTTTTTTTCATAAATGGATACGGTCTTACGCCGCTAAGATTTAGTTCACATGCTGAATGCCAATTGGCAACGCGAATCTCCGTTCAACGATCCGTTTCCAAAATGCTGGCGAAGACGACTTCTTTGATTTTCCAAATGAGCGCCATCGTCATGGCGAGCGGCATTAGAATCAAAAAGATGGCGAACCAGAGTCCCTGGGTTTCGGTTCGTTCCAAAATTATTTGTAGAAATTCCGGAGTTGGCGAAACGAACGTGAGCGCGAAATAAACCAGGAATAAAATAGGAATTGCGAGCAAGACGCGCCGATTAAAAGTCGTGAACAGTTTGGTTTCGAGGCGCAACGTTTCGTCGGGCAACATGGCCGCGAGCCGATCCAAAACGCGGTTCAGAATGAAAAGAAACAGAAGGCTCGACACGGCTAACAACAGTACCGCCACATTGTAGAGTTGGACGAACGGGAGTCGATGCCACCAGTAAAGAAAGGGCGATAGGCCGAGATTGACCACGCCAAAAAGTCTGGCTCGTTCGAGAGTGTTGCTCCAAATCCGTTCCTGTTTTTGGAATTGTCCAATTTGCGCGAGGCCGAAAAGAAGCAGGCCGCTGACAAGCACGGGGGGCAAAATGGCAAATAAACCCAGCGCATCGAATAAATCGGTTCGCGCAGTTAGAAAATAGACCAGCAAAGTCAATGGAAGTCCCCAGAACAGGGCAGAAAGCCCTCGGACTAATTGGCCCAAGCGCCGCAACAATTCCGCTTTGGGTGCTGGTTCAGACATGCGCGAAAAATTTGTCGTCACAGGTTCCATCACTCATTACTCGTTCAATCGAGAGGTTGAAAAATTATACCAATTAAATCGTGAGGTAAGTGTAATCCTTTAAGCCGCGCTCGTAATCGTCGAGCAAACGCATGCCTTCGGAAGGTTTCAACCGGTCAGATTTTATCGCCTCGTCGATTTGCACTTTCATCAGGCGCTTCAATTCATTTTCGTCGTATTGCACCGCACCCAGCGCCTGCACGATTGTTGTTCCTTCAATGACCTCTTCCACGTAATAACCAGCCGGTTCATCAGGATCAACAAAGACATGGACTTCGTTCACGCGCCCAAAAAGATTGTGCAGATCGCCCATGATGTCTTGATAAGCGCCCATCAGAAAGAAGCCGAGATAGTAAGGTTCCTGGCCGTTGCCGTTGGTTTTTAATTTGTGCAATGGCAACGTGTCGCGCACGTCCCGCAGGTCGATAAATTTATTTATCTGGCCGTCGGAATCGCACGTGATGTCCACCAACGTTCCTTCGCGCGTCGGTTTTTCATTGTGACGATTGACTGGCATGATCGGAAAAAGTTGTCCGAGCGCCCAATGATCAAGAAGCGATTGGAACACGGAAAAGTTGCAAAGATATTGATCGGCGAGGCTGTCTTCGAGTTTGCGAATTTCTTCTGGGATGTAGGCTTGCCCCGCAAAGCTTTGCACGACGTCGCGACCAATTTCCCAATAAAGCGTTTCGATTTTCGCTTTGTCGGGAAGTTCCATGAGCCCGAGCGTGAACATATTGTGCGCGTCTTCCTTGCGTTCCTGAGCGTCGTGAAAGGCTTCGAGCTTGTTGAGTTTGCCAAGATTTTTTCGAATATCGAAAAGCTCTTTGACGAGAGCATGATCGTTGTCGCCAAATTCCAGAGTGTTGGTCTCGCGGATTTTTTCGATGGCTCCAAAAACTTCGACGATCAATACGCTGTGATGCGCAACAATCGCACGGCCACTTTCACTGACGATGTCGGGATGAGGAACTTTTTCCGCATTACAAACGTCGGCGATGTAATAAACGATGTCGTTGGTATATTCCTGCAAACTGTAATTCACGGAGCTGTCGAAGGCCGAACGGCTGCCGTCGTAATCCACGCCGAGTCCGCCCCCGACATCGACGTATTGAATCGCAAAACCCATTTTGAAAAGTTTTGCGTAAAAGCGCGAGGCCTCCTGCACCGCCTTTTTCACCGTCAAAATATCGGGAACCTGCGAGCCAATATGGAAATGGAGCAGCTTGAAACAATGTGAAAGATTTTCCGCTTTCAACAAATCTGTGGCGGCGAGAAGTTCTGCGGTGCTCAAACCAAACTTCGCATTTTCACCGCCGCTTTCGGCCCATTTGCCCGCGCCCTTGCTCAAAAGCCGCGCGCGAATTCCGATCAACGGCTCGACTCCAACTTGTTTTGAAACGGCAATAATCTGTTTCAGTTCCTCCAACTTCTCGACGACCATGATGACTTTGCGGCCGAGCTTCGTTCCCATCAGCGCCATTTTGATGAAGGCGCAATCTTTGTAGCCGTTGCAAATAATCATTCCGTCGGCCTGTCTTTGCATGGCGAGACCGGCGAACAATTCCGGTTTGCTGCCGACTTCGAGGCCGAAGTTAAACGGCTTGCCGGCATCGAGAATTTCTTCCACGACTTCGCGGAGTTGATTGACCTTGATGGGAAACACCCCGCTGTATTTTCCCTGATAATTGAATTCTGTAATCGAGTTGCGGAACGCCAGATTAATCGATTCGACGCGGTGGCGAAGGATGTCTTGAAAGCGAATCAGCAAAGGAAATTTCAGCCCGCGCCCCTTTGCTTCTTCGATTACGTCGGTGAGGTCCACCGCCGCGCCCGCATCCTGCAAGGGTTTGGCGACAACGCGACCGGCCTCGTTGATGTCGAAATACTTCGCGCCCCAGCGGTTGATATTGTAGAGATTTCGCGCCGCCTGAATATCCCAGTCTGGCGTCGCAGCGGAAGAATCACTCATGTGAAAATTTCAATCGCCGCACTATACGAACGCCGCGCGAGAATTCAATACGGAGAATGAAAATATTTTCAGCGCATCTTTCTCCATCATCTTGATTCTCACTTACTCTTACTCTCGCTCGGACAAAAAAGATTAGGGTTAAGAGTAAGATTTAGATTAGGATTTCGCGCATGGCAAAGACTTCGTTGGCTTCCATCGTCCGCTATTGCGACAAGATTTTGCGCACGGAGAAAATGAATGACTGGGATGGCGCGGTGAATGGACTGCAGGTTGAGAATTCCGGGAGCGTAAAAAAAATCGCCGCGACGATTGATGCAAGTTTGGCGACAATTGCATTAGCGATTGAAGCGAAAGCGGATTTATTGATTGTGCATCACGGTTTGTTCTGGAGCGCGACGCATCCGTGGACGGGCAAACGTCACCACATGTTGCGTTTGCTCATCGAAAATAATCTCGCGGTTTATAGTTCGCACCTGCCGCTCGACGCGCATCCGCAATTTGGCAATAACGCGCAACTTGCCGCCGCGCTTGGATTCAAAAATCTCAAGCCATTCTTTTTCACGAAAGATCAGTTCATCGGTCTGCAAACGAAAACCCGAATGGCACGAAGTGAATTGTCAGGTCGCCTGGAAAAAGTTTTAGGCAAAGCGCCCACCGTTTTGCCCGGTGGAAAAGATATTTGCGAACGAATTGGAATTGTCACCGGAGGAGCAGGGGGCGATCTAAAAATAGCTGCGAGCGAAGGCGTGGACACGTTCATCACCGGAGAAGGTCCGCATTGGACTTATGCGCTGGCCGAAGATTTGGGCCTGAATGTTTTTTACGGCGGCCATTATGCGACGGAAACTTTCGGCGTAAAAGCACTTGCGGCTCATCTCTCTAAAGAATTTAAATTGCCGTGGACGTTTTTGGATCATCCAACGGGTTTGTGACCTCCTCAGCCCATTCTTAATCTTAATCCTACTCTTACTTCCGGCGTTTTTAGATCAAGTTTAGGCGTAGGATTAAGATTAAGAATTAGGACAAACTGCTGACTTCAACATTCTTTTTCTTTCCAAACGCCACGAATGCGCAGAGCGCGAGGCCGATTCCCAGTGCCGCAAGGCTGATGTAAAGCGTGTTGAGCCTCGGCTGAAAACGGAATTCGATTTTGTGATCGCCTTTTTCGAGTTGAACGCCGCGCATGATGAAATTGGCGCGCAGCAACGGCTTTTCCTGTCCATCAACGAACACTTTCCATTTTGAATCATATTTATCATTGAGTAACAGAACTGATGGCGCTTCGGCTTTTGCCGCCAGTTCAATTCGTTTCGGATGGTAACTGGTAATTTGAACCGCGCCGACACTGAGGTCGGTCCCACTGTTGGTGCTGGACAATGGGATTTGATTTGCCACGAGCACCGTTTTAAACGGATCGAACCTGGCATCAGCCAATTCATTTAAGGCGGCCTCATTATTAGTGACGACTTGCCAATTGCTGTAAAGTTTCACGCGCGGTAAAGCGCCGGTAAATTCAATGAGCGCAAACGGCCCTGTGGAATTGGTTTGAATCAAATACGGCCCGTCTCGATTTTCCTGCGCGATACTAAATGGCGTCAAAAGTCTGAATCGTTTTTGCTCCGGATCAATTTGCTGATTAAGAATGGAATCGACAAACCCTCCCGTTAAGCCGAGCAGGTATCGCACATTCGTCAATTGCCACATTCGAATCAAACCGGGAGCGCCAGTTTTGAGAAATGTTTCGCGATAAGCGGCGTTGTCGGCGGCAGTGCGAGGCTCCTGCGGAAAGTCGAGCGTTTGGATGTTGTAATAATAAAAATGGTGCTGAAGCCATTCGGTGTAATAAAACTGTTGAAAAGAACTCAGAGTTTCGTTCACGCGAAACGGCAACATTCCCACCACGCGCTGTGCAAACGATTTTTCCCGAAGAAATTCGATGATCGGATTGCTCTGATATTTTTCCTTGTAGTTGTAATAAACAATCCAGGGAACATCAGCGTGCGCTAAATCAACTACGATGAGCGCGCCCATCAAAATGCCCGCGACTTTGAGTTTGCCCGCAAATTTTCCGCGCAAAATCATCAACACGAGGACCACCGACGCGGCGAAGAAAAGGACGAACCAGCCCGCCTCGCCCAGGCTGAACTCCGCGATGTGCGCCGCAGTTTCCCGTGGAAAATGTGATTCGAGATAACTGAGAAGTTTCCTTTTTGAAGCGGCATACAACATCCAGCCCAAAACGCCCGCTCCGAGCGCGATGCTGGAAAAAACAATCCATTTCTTTTCAAAGGCGCTTGAGTTTTTGGGAGCAGTCGCTTTCGCCGCAGGGATTTCAAAATAGCGGCGCACGAGAGATTCCAGTCCGTAACCAAACAAAATCAACAACGCGACATGAAACGGATTCAAGAATTTTAGAGTGTTGCGAATGGTTGAAGCGTAGGGCAACGCGAAAAAGAATTGATAAAATGGCGCGTGTCGTCCGAAAGCGAGTAGCAAAGAAACCACTGCGATAGCAGACCAAAACCACACAAACTTTTTCTCGATGAGCGTGAACGGACTGTTTTGTTTTCGGAAAGATTGAGCGACGGCGAGGATCGCGACGAGAAGCACAAAAATTCCAGCGTATTCTCCAGAGCCTGAATGCCGGGCAAGACCTTTGTGATAATTTTCTCCTGGATCTTCATAACCGGGCGTTTGCGCGACGGCGCCCCAATAAGATTTTTCATACAGCTCGCCGGTCCCTTTGGTATCCATGCGATAGCCGAAGATTCCTGGAATGAGAATGCGCAGAGCTTCTTTTTTGGGCAGACTCCATTGCGTGGCTTCGAACCAACGTTTTTCTTTTGAGGCCTTGTCCTGCGCCATGCCGACGATGCCCTTGACTTGGGTTCCGATCAGCGAGGACAGCGTGTGCGCTGCGGTCAATCCAGCAAAAATGGCAATCAGCGCCACGACTAATGCTGATTTCGTAATCGTGCGCGCGGAAATTTTTTCCGTCACAAGCCCGGCGAAAAATCCAAAGACTCCGATGAACAAGCTGAAAATCGCGCCGACATCGAAGCCTTCCATTAAGCCGACTCCCACGGCTGTTCCCGCAAGAATGCCTCGAATCCACCCGCGCTTGATTGATTTGCTGACGAGCGCGGCAATGGCCAGAAACATCATGGCCAAAGAAATAACCCAATGACTCAATCCCCAGGCCGCGAAAGAAAAGGCGTGCATGTTTAGTCCCGCCGCCAGGCCGCCGAGAATGCAAACGATAGGACGAAAGCCGAGTTCACGAAAACAAAGCCAGGCGCACAGCCCCAGCCAGAGCATCGCGAACGGCGGATACATTTTCACCATGATTTCCGGTGGAAAGATTGTTCCGAACAGCGCGGTGATATTCGGGGCCGCGCTGATCGATTCGGCGCCAATCCAGTTTGAATCCTGCCAATTGCCCGTAAAAGTTCCTGGCAGTTGGCTTTGTTCGGCTTTCAATGCGCCCAAAGGCAGATCGTTGGCGAAGAGAACTTTGTTTGGATCAAAACTTTGGCGGAAGAGAACACAGAGAACGGCCAGCAATAGAATCAGTAAAACGATAAAAGTTTTGCCCGATGTCTTTCCGGCGAATTGGCTGGTTTGCATAGTGATTTCGCGGCGAACCGCAGAACGGGGAAACATTATCGGGAAATGCCCCGAAGCCAACTGCGAAGTTGCGCAGGAATTCGTGTTCGTCGAACGTTGTATTATTTTTTCAAACGGAAGAATTGCTGTTGTTCTCCGATGGGCAGAGTCGCGCTGATGGATTGTCCGTTGGTGGTAAGTCCCGTTGCGACAACGGTCCAGTTTGTTCCGATGGAAGAACTGCTTTCGAGAACGAAATTGGTCGCCGATGCGGGCCATGACAAGACGACGCCTTCGGTTGATTTGGAAATCATCAAGAGCGGGCCAGGAACGCTGAGAACCAAACTGCCATTGCTGTAACTGGCGGCCAGCGAGTTCGCCGCGCTGTCAGAAACTTCGCGCAAAATCGGCGCATCAGCGAAGGTCAACGTCGTTGTGCCGGTCGCGGTCGGCGCGGCCACGAAAGTTAATTTGATGACTTCCTGCGTTCCTGCCGGAAAATTGTTTCCAGTGGCGAGGGACAGAGCCACACCGACTCTGCCGCCAGCCAAATCATTTGGATTCACATTTAGAAGTGCGCCGGATGCGTTGCCGCCATTCGTGGCCTCAACAAAAGTCAAAATGGCCGGATCGAAAGATAAACTGAAGCCCATCGCATTTTCGTCTCCCTGTGCGATGAGCCGGACCGAAACGATATTGGTCTGGCCGTCTTGATTGGTTCCTTCGAGATTGACGATGCGCGCCACGTCGCCTGCTTGCTCCGGTGTTTTTTTCACGCGCACATCGGCCGACGGTCCGCCAACGGGAGTCAGAGGATCCACTCCAGTCGCATACCGCCCGGCTTGCACCCAGTCCGTAATGGAAATTTGTCCGTTGCCAGAAGTGCTGCGCGGAGCGCAGTCGGCGCGTTGGAGTTCCCCTGCATTGGCAACGGTGTCCAAACCGGCGGCAAACCGTCCGACTTGCACCCAATCGGTGATCGTCAATGCGCGATTACCAGTGGGTCGAGGTGAAACGTCGGCTTCGAAATCAACGGCCGCGATAGAAACGATTCCGCCGATAAACGACGACCATAAAACATTGGCACCGGCATCGGAAACCTGGCGCACCGTGGGCTGGTCGCCAAAATTAATCGAAGTCCCCAGCGCATTGGTAACGGGCGCGACTTTGAAACTGACTTGCACAAGTTGCTGTGTTCCGGCTGTGAAAGTTTGGTTTGCCGACAGGGCAACACCGAGACCGAGCTTGCCGGTGCCGAGCTGATTCGTGTTGGAAATCAAAGTCGCACTCAAGCCGCTGCCCAAACTTGATCCCGTATAAGTGAAGATGGCAGGATCAAACGACAAACTGAAGCCGAGGGTATTTTCATTTCCCAACGCGGTGAGTTCGATTGGCAAAACAAAATTGCCGCCTGAAACAGCGCTCGTGTTAATCACCCGCACGGTGGAAACGTTGACGGTCAATACGGCGTTGGAACTGATGGCCGTTCCGTACGGGCTGCTGACAATGACGCGATAATTTCCAGCGTCCGAGGGTTGGACGGAATTCAAAACGAGGGAGGAATTGGTTTCACCCGATAAATTGGCCAGATTTTTTTGCCACTGATAACTGAGCGGTTGGGTCCCCGTTGCTACGACACTAAGCGTGGCCGTGCTGCCCGCGTTGACCGACTGC
>JBDSLX010000002.1:0-27248 GCA_039916145.1 Verrucomicrobiota bacterium
CCGCCGCATTTTTCCAGAACGGTGACAGCGGCATCCACCGATTCCTGCTCATCATCATGGACATTAACCATCGTCAGTGTGCCATTTCCAAACTGCCGCATCTGCGCGTGGATTTTTGTTTCGCCAATTTGAAAGGCGATCTTTTGCAGCGCGAAATCGACTCGTGGCGACGAAAACAAAGCGCGTTCGTTTCGGACGGAAGCGCAACCCGTGAAAACCAGCGCGAGAATAATACCGATGAAAAACTTGCTCATTTGTTTTTTTTCATTTGTTCCAATTGTTCGACAAGAGCTTTAAACGAAGTGTTTTCGGGATCAAGCTTCTGACAGATTTTGGCGACGAGAATAGCGTCAGCAATTCGGTTCTGAGAAAGAAGGAGATTCACGTAACGAAAAACTGCTTCCGGCGAGTTCGGAGAAAGGGCTACAGATTGTCGGAAGGCAAAGTCCGCCGCGCGAATCATTCGGGACTGTTCTTCAGGCCCAGTCGCATTCGCCACGCGCCACGCATACACGCCGCCAATGCTGGCACGCAACTTTGAAAATGTTTTTTGCGAATCTTCGTTTTTCACGAATTGCGGATCGCCTTTGAAATCCTTCAAGTTCTTGCGCAGATAAATTTTTTCGGCGAACTCAGCCACTGTTTTCACGGATGTATCTTCTTTCAGCCAATCGCCAACCATCTCGGCCATGCGCGGCTGCCAATAGTTTTGATCTTTCTGGATCAGGTTTTCAGAAAGCTCCTTCAGCGGTTGTCGATTGATTTTCATGATCAGACCATGCGGTTCCAAATGCGGGTACATCCAATCAAGCGGAAAGCCTTCCTCGAGGTAAAATTCGCGGTCCGTATTCTTCTCTACCATTGTTTTTACCAGCAAAGCGTTGATCGACATTACCGCTACTAGGCCGGAAATTTGTATTTGACCGTCCACGTCCTTGTAATCTTCGCCGGGCTTGAGTTGCTTGCTTTTATTCCTTCGTCCAGCGTCTTCGAGATATTCATTGAAGCAACGCTGGGAATCTTCCGGGGTTGGAGTGTAAATTTTTCCCCCATACATATTGCTTAGATATTGCAGATATAGCCCGTCGGCCAGGGCGTTTGGAGTGAGAGTGAAAAATGGATCGCCTTTCACATGCGATTTGGAAAAAGCGGAAATGAGAAATCGTCCCGGATCGGTTCCCCCGAAGTAGATGCTGCCTGTGGGAATAGAACTAATCACGTCGTCCACCATTGCTTGAACATATTTAGGTTCGCCCGACGCGACTTGCTCATAAGCGCAATAGCTTTCGTTAATACATTGCCAATAGGTGACAGCAAGACGTTCATCGTTGGAGGTTCCCTCAAACTGATAAGAGCGTTTACGCAAATCCCAATAAATATTGTTCATTTTCCGCCAATTCGCTTTGATTCCCGCATTGAAAAACGATTGGACTTCGGCTAGAAATTTTTTGCCATCTTTCTGAGCTAGATCGTGCGCCTGTTTTTCTTTCGTCACGAAGAAATTTTGAACCGCGTTCAATTGCTGTTGCCGTAGCCGTTTGGATTCCGGTGTATCTACTTCCGCAGTTTTGTTGTATTTATCCCAACGGTTAGCCGCAGCCATTTCCAATTTTGTTTTTGTTGGCTTACACGCAACTCCGAGAAAAAGACAAATTGAGGGGATGCACAAAATGAAAGCAAAGGATCTTTGGATTTTCATAACATTGGTTTTCATTCGATAGACACCGGAACGCCAGTCATTTGTATATTTTTTCCGCTCGCGCATTTAGCACGAGTTTGAACAGAATTTTGTGGCCGCGCTGGTTGTAAGTAACCAGCTTGTTTTTCAAACGCGAGAATCCTTCTCACTTCAACCTTTACAGACCGACGCAGCTTTGGATCATTCGTGCTCATGAACGAAATTATTTATCCGCGCAGCCCGCGTGAAACGATGGCGGGTTGGAAGTATCTTCCCCGATTTGTGGACAAGATTCGACTGCACCTGGCGGGAAAACTTTCTTCGGATTACCAGGAAAATTTCACCAAAGGCTTCGATGCTGCATGGCTCAAAGCGGCTGGCTTGACGGCGGAACAATTCATGGGCGTGGTAAAAAACACAATTACCGATGGCGAAGTTTGCGATTGGGTTTCCAAAAATGTGAAGAAGTCCAATGCGGAAAAGGCCGTACTGAATGATTTCATTTTGAATCGCGGCCGCACTGGCGATGATGAAGTTAAAGCGCGTCTGAAAATGCGAAAAGAACTAGCCGGGCTTGGCCACCGCGAGGATATCCAAACGTTTGTCGATTTCATCGATGCAGACGAGAAGCGGACTTAAAATTTCGAGCTGAAATTAAAGCTCAATGTCTTCCGGCCGCACTTCGAGGCATTCGTCCTGATCTTCCCAAACAATTGTCGGATAAAGCTCCAGAAATTTTGGAGCGAGTTCCCGTCCGACGGTGGCCAGAAGTGTTTCCGCTTTTTGCGCGGCGGTTTCGCAGGATCGTTCGTAATTATTAACATTTTTTCGCTGTCGATCTTCCCAATGGGCCACGGCATGAACCGGCGCATATTCCTGAGCCCAGATTTTTAATTCCTCCTGGAGCGTGGTGGGAATTTCGTGGAATGGAAGGGCCGTTTCGCTGCAATGCTGGCAAACTAATCCGGAGTCCAGAACGTCGCGGGTCAAGAGTGGAAGCAGTGGCGCGCGGCAACATTGTGATTCCGAGTACGCAGCGGGCGTGGTGGCCAACCGCTTTAACCAAATCTGGCGGTCGTGCGCCAGTTGCGCGGCGAGCCGATACGCGCCAAGTAATGGATGCGACATCCGCCACGCGCCACCTTCGAGTTGTCCTAAAGTTTGCGCCATCCAACGCGCCAGGGTGTGGTCATCAAAATTTTTGAAAACGAGGCTGTATTCCTCCCAAAGGCGGTCCAGCGGCGATTCAGATTCAGGCGAATTGGACATGATTTATTGGCTCGCAGAAATTTCAAAAGTGAACTCGAGGGGTTGAGACTTGCCGTCGGCCACACTGATTTCTTTTGTCAGCTTGCCCGCTTTACGATGATACGCTTCCACCAAATATTTTCCTTCTGGCACGTTCTCAATCTGGAACGTTCCATCTTTGCCCGACACGGCAAAAAACGGATGCTCCACGACATTGACATACGCGTACATCCACCCGTGGACTTCGCATTTATAAGTCATAAAAAATTCGGGCGTGTCGAATGTGTATTCCAGATTCGCGCTGTTGGACGTTTGCGCTTTGTTGGATTCCTTGTTGCCGGAATTTTTTGGCAACACGTGAACGTTGTGCATCGTTGGATCAGAATTTCGCACGAGCAATTTCTGCTTTGTTTGCAGGCCGACAACATACGGTATGTATTCGCAACCAACCTGATCGAGGAGAATTGTCTTGGTCGGCGGCGCAAAAGTCTTTCCGTCCAGACCCTCCTTGATATAAACGAAAACATCCGCGAGCGCGCCGCCTTCAGCCACAACGTAGAGGCGTGTTTTGAGAATGGTTGTGCGCAATTTGCCGCAATCCGCGTTCAGGGAAAGTTCGCGTTCCGGCGGCGGCGTCCCTTTCAAAATAATTTTCCCGGAAATGCTGGGAGCAGATGCAGTTTTGTTATCAGCAGCTGAAACTGCGTTGGTTGGAGATGCAGTGGTCGGAACCTCGTTCGACGGTGGTGGAGTTGATCGAGAAACTTTAGATTTGTCATCCGCGTTACAGCCGAGGAAAAATAAAAGGGTCGGCAAAATCAGAAAAAAGCTGAGTTTGGAGAAGAATGGCACTTGCTTCATTGTGTTGACTCTATTTCGCTCGTCTCGACTTTGCAATCGCGTGGAATCCCACTTTGACCTTTCAACCGCTTTTAATATTGTGCGCCTATGTCAGCGCCGACCTCACCCTCTTCGCCGTTCGCTCTTCCGGTGAGCGAATTGCGCGGCGTTGGTTCTGAACGGGTGGCACAACTCGCGCGCCTGGAAATTCGCACCGTCCATGATTTGCTTTTGCATCGACCCCGCCGCTACGAAGACCGCCGTCATTTCAAAGCCATTGTCGAAATGAAATTGGACGAAGCGGCCACGACGCGAGGACGCGTTGTTGCTGCTGGGTTGAAACGCTGGCGCGGCGGAACAAAATCTGTTTTTGAAATTATTTTGGATGATGGCACTGCGCGCTTGCATTGCCGTTGGTGGAATCTTCCATTCCTGGAAAAATATTTCAAAGTTGGCGACGACGTTCTTGTTTTCGGAAAACTTAATTCCGCCAAACCGCGCACGGTTGATCATCCTGAAACGGAAGTTGTAGAAGCGGGCGAGGAGATTTCTATTCACTTGAATCGCGTCGTGCCTGTTTATCCGCTCACCGAAAGTTTACCGCAACGCTGGTTGCGCTCTCTCATCGCGCGCACGGTCGAAGAGTTTGAATCAAAAATAGCGGAGCCAAATCTCGGGAAAACAACCGGTTTGCCGAGCCGGGCGCACGCGATTCAAATGCTCCACTCTCCTGTGGAAATAGAAGATACCGAAATTGCCCGGCGGCGATTGGCGCTGGACGAATTAATTGATTTACAATTGGCGATTCAAGCGCGGCGAAAACGGCTGGAGGCAAATGCGCGCGGACTTCCTTGTTCAGGAAATAATAAGCTCATCCGAAAATTTCTGGTGGCGCTTGGTTTTCAACTGACCCAGGCGCAAACGAAAGTTCTCCGCGAAATTCGCGCCGACATGGGCGGGGCGCATCCGATGCGACGTCTGCTTCAAGGTGACGTTGGCTCCGGTAAAACGGTGGTGGCGGCCTGCACGGCTCTGATGGCGCTGGAAAGCGGATTTGATGTTGCGCTGATGGCGCCCACGGAAATTCTCGCAGAACAACATTTTCAGAATTTTCAAACTTGGTTTTTGCCCCTTGAAATTTCCGTGACGCTCTTGACCGGTAGCGTGAAAACAACGGTCGAGAGTAGAGGGTCGAGAGTCGAGAGTGAGAAACTCCGGCGTTCGACCCTCGGCGCTCGACCCTCGGCTTTATTCATCGGCACACACGCGTTGATTGAAAATTCTTTTGCTCCAAAGAAACTCGGCTTAGTGATTATTGATGAACAACACAAATTTGGCGTGACGCAGCGCGAAAAACTTCTGCGCAAAGGAACTTATCCGCATCTGCTCGTGATGACGGCGACGCCGATTCCGCGCACGCTCGGTTTGACGTTGTATGGCGATCTGGATATTTCCGTGATCGATGAATTACCGGCCGGGCGCGCTAAAATCAAAACGTTTGTCCGGACGGAGGATAAGTTGCCTAAAGTCTGGGAATTTGTTCGAGAGAAAATCGCAGAGGGACGGCAGACGTTCGTCGTTTATCCGCGAGTGGAGGAAGCCGATTTAGCCAATGGCCTGAAAGCAGTGACGAAAGAATTTGAAAAATTGGGAAAAATTTTTGCACCGCATCGCGTTGGATTTTTGCACGGGCGATTGCGCTCGGAAGAAAAGGAAAATGTGATGACAGCATTTCG
Source organism: Verrucomicrobiota bacterium (assembly GCA_039916145.1). Taxonomy (GTDB): domain Bacteria; phylum Verrucomicrobiota; class Verrucomicrobiia; order Limisphaerales; family CANJXF01; genus CANJXF01. The sequence continues at coordinate 5,503 of JBDSLX010000002.1, forward strand.
AGCCAATAAAATTCAGGTGTTGCTTGCGACTTCTGTGATTGAGGTTGGCATTGATGTGCCGAACGCGACGGTAATGTTAATCGAAAATGCCGAGCAATTTGGCTTGGCGCAACTGCATCAATTGCGTGGGCGAATCGGTCGCGGCGCGGAGAATTCATTTTGTATCTTGATGGCATCGGGGAAGTCTGATGAAGCCCGCCAGCGTTTACGGGTGCTTGAAGAAACCAACGATGGTTTTCGAATTGCCGAGGAGGACCTGAGATTGCGCGGTCCCGGCGAATTGCTCGGTCAACAGCAAAGTGGCTTGCCGCCGTTCCGCTTCGCCAACTTCCAGAGCGACGGCGAACTGATCGAGCGGGCCAGGGAAGCAGTCAGGGAAAAACTTAAAATAAATTAACTAAAACGAACTATTGCTTTTTTTTCGAGCGAGAGATAATCATCGCCGCGCATGAAAAAACTACTCAGTTACGCGGTTATCACATTGGTGAGCACATTTGTGCTCGTGGGTTGTAAGCCAAAAGAAGAGCCCGTTCCGGTGACTCCTCCTGCAACAAACGCGCCACCCAATCCGTGATTTAAGCAGGCTTGCTGAAAGCAAGCCTACGGTTCGACTCTGTCGGGCGAATTCTCTGAATTCGCCCGGCAGCTTTGCTTTGAGATTCTTCAAGGAATCTTGCGTTACTTTTGTTCCCGTGATGCTTCCGATTCTTCGCGCTTGGTTTTTTGAGTCCGTCGGTTAATTTTGCCCCATGAAAACGTCTTTTGTTGTTTTGCTTTCCGTTTCCAGCATTTTGATTTTCGGGTGTGAAAAGAAAAAGGAAATGCCGGCTCCTGAAATACCGCCTTCCAAAACACCAGCCAGTTCTGGGGGAGGTCTGGCGACAGCACCGGTGGATTATCTGGCCACCGCGACCAAAGCCGAGCAATCCATGGAAAAAAAGATCGACACCACTTCCCTCAACAAATCCATTGAGCTTTTCGGCGCCCAGGAAGGCCGTTATCCAACTGATTTAAACGAACTCGTGACGAAAAAATATCTCGGCAAAATCCCGACGCCTCCCTTTGGCACGAAGCTCCAATATGACGCAAAAAACGGCAGGGTTACTATCGTGAAAGAGTGAGCAGCAAAGATGTTCGAGATTTTGACTCGCAGGATTTTTCTTACGCTAATTCTTTGCTCTTTCGCAGAAAATCCTTCACAGGCGAAGTAGCTCTCTTTACAGTTTTTCATGGTTGAACAAATCATCATCTTAGATTTCGGTTCCCAATACACGCAGGTCATTGCCCGCCGGATTCGAGAGTGCAACGTCTATTCCACGATTCTCCGCTACGACACTTCGGCCAAAGAAATCGCGAAACTGAATCCGAAGGGAATCATTCTGTCCGGTGGTCCATCGAGCGTTTACGCGCCGAACACTCCCTTGCCCGACAAAGCAATTTTCAAACTCGGCGTGCCGATCCTGGGAATTTGTTACGGATTGCAACTGCTCGCGCAATTTCTCGGCGGCAAAGTTGAAAAGGGACAGAAGCGTGAATACGGCAAAGGAACTCTCACGATCAAAGATGATTCGTGTCCACTATTTAAAAAGCTACCGGCCGCCATACAGGTTTGGAATTCGCACGGTGATAAATTAACAGAGTTGCCAGAAGGATTTCATCCCGTAGCAAAAACGGAAAACTCCGCCTACGCTGCCATCGAAAATCGCGCAAAACATTTTTACGGATTGCAGTTTCATCCTGAAGTCGTCCACACGCCGCGCGGACACGAACTGATCAGTAATTTCGTCCACGCGATTTGCGGTTGCGGCAAGGACTGGACGATGCGCAATTATGTTCAGCAAGCCGTTGAGGAAATTCGCGCGCAAGTTGGCAAAGAAAAGGTGATTCTTGGTTTGAGCGGCGGCGTGGATTCGAGCGTGGCGGCGGCATTGTTGCACGAAGCAATTGGCGATCAACTCACTTGTATTTTTGTGAACAACGGTTTGCTGCGCGCCAACGAAGCTGACGTCGTTCGAAAAGTTTTTGGACGACATTTTCACATTAAGTTGCAATACGAAGAGGCGACCAAAATTTTCTTAGGCCGTCTCAAAGGAGTGACCGATCCTGAGCGCAAACGAAAAATCATCGGAAAAACATTCATCGAAGTTTTCCAGGCCGCAACCAAACGCGCCGGTTCGGCGAAATTTCTCGCCCAAGGAACTTTGTATCCCGACGTGATCGAATCAGTTCCGATTGGTGGAAATCCTTCGGCCATGATCAAGAGCCATCACAACGTCGGCGGTTTGCCGAAGAACATGAAGTTCAAACTCGTCGAGCCGCTGAAATGTTTGTTCAAGGATGAAGTGCGACTTCTCGGATTGGAACTTGGCCTCCCAAAAGAAATTGTTTATCGCCAGCCGTTTCCCGGCCCCGGACTCGCCGTCCGAATTTTGGGCGAAGTGACTGCATCGCGTTGCGCCATTTTGCGAAACGCCGATGCGATCGTCGTCGAAGAAATGAAAGCAACCAATTGGTATTACAAAATCTGGCAGAGTTTTGCGGTGTTGTTGCCAGTGCGAAGCGTTGGTGTGATGGGTGACGAACGCACTTACGATTATACGATTGCAATTCGCGCTGTGGAATCACAGGACGGCATGACCGCCGATTGGGTGAAGTTGCCCTACGATTTGCTTGAAAAACTCTCCAGCCGCATCATCAACGAAGTCAAAGGCGTCAACCGCGTTTGCTTCGACATCACCAGCAAACCGCCGGGGACGATTGAGTGGGAATAATGTGTCAAAACTTTCTCCAAGAATATTTGACTGCTCAATCGCGTCCAAAACCCCGAATGATTGAACCACGAATGCACACGAATAAACACGATTGGAAGAAAGTTAAACCTGAAGCGACGCCAAGTAATTTCGTCATGCGTGTTTATTCGTGTGCATTCGTGGTTGCCATTCTTTTCTCCACCACCTGTCTGTATGGTCAAAATGGCGATAAGAAAGATACGCCGGGCGAAGTGCAAATCGCTCCGATTCCCCCGGAGAAAATTCCGCCTGCTCCCGTCTTGACGCCAGAACAAGCATTAAAATCTTTCAAGCTCGCGCCCGGTTTTCACATTGAACTCGTCGCCAGCGAACCGCTCGTTCACGACCCGGTTGCCATGACTTTTGCGCCCGATGGAAAAATGTGGGTTGTGGAAATGAGCGGCTATATGCCGAACGCAGAGGGCAAAGGAGAAGATGCGCCCGTTGGAAAAATTGCCGTGCTCGAAGACACTGATGGCGATGGTAAAACGGACAAGCGCACCGTTTTTCTCGATGGTCTCGTCATGCCGCGCGCGCTGGCTTTGGTTCGCGACGGATTGCTTGTAGCTGAACCGCCGCATCTTTGGTTCTGCCGCGACACAGACGGCGATGGGAAATCAGATCAAAAGACTGAAGTCGCCAAAGATTACGGTGATCAAAAAAGTCCTGAACATACGGCCAACGGTTTGATGTGGGCATTGGACAATTGGATGTATAGCGCTGACACGACGATGCGATTTCGCAGTGGCGAAGAAGATTGGATTCGCGAGCCGACGAGCTTTCGCGGTCAATTCGGAATTTCGCAGGATGATTTCGGGCGCATCGTTTATAATTCCAACAGCGATCAGTTTCGCATTGACCTTGTTCCATCGAAATATTTGCAGCGCAATCCGAACTGCCGCACGCCCGCCGGTTTGAATGTGGATCCAATCAAAAATCAAACCGTCTGGCCGATTCGCGTCACACCCGGGGTCAATCGCGGCTATCGCAAAGGAACGTTGCGGGCGGATGGCACGTTGGAAAAATTCACCGCTGCTTGTGGCCCGTTAATCTATCGAGGGGATAATTTTCCGGCGGAATTTCGCGGCAACGCTTTCGTCTGCGAACCATCCGCCAATCTCATCAAGCGAAATATTTTGAGAGAGGAAAATGGCGTGATGACCGGGAGACATGCCTATACGAATTCCGAATTTCTCGCTTCGACCGATGAGCGTTTCCGCCCGGTGAATTTAAACAACGGTCCTGACGGCGCGCTTTACGTCGTCGATATGTATCGCGGAATTTTGCAGCACCGGATTTTTCTCACGTCCTATTTACGCGCTCAATCTGAGGCGCGCGGTTTGGAAAAACCAGTTGGCCTTGGCCGCATTTATCGCGTCGTAGCGGATGGCAAATCTCCAAAACCAGTTCGTCTGGCCAAAACAACCTCTGCTGAGTTGGTTGAAAATCTTTCGCAGGCGAATGGTTGGGTGCGCGACACTGCCCAACGTTTGCTCGTCGAGCGCAACGAGGCGAAAACCATTCCGCTCCTGCAAGCCAAAGCGACTTCCGACAAAAATTTTCTCGGAGGCATTCATGCGCTTTGGACGTTGGATGGAATCGGGCAAATGGACAAAACAACTTTATTGAACGCATTGGCATCGACGCAACCGAAAGTTCGCGCGACCGCAATTCGTTTGTCAGAGCCATTCTTTAAAGGCGCGGATGCGCAGGAATTTTTGAAGCGTTTTGTCGCGATGACGAGTACAGATTTAGATCCTGATATCCAATTGCAACTCGCCTTCACGCTGGGAGAAATTGCGGATTGGAAAGCGGAGCAGGGGATGCTGACGATTGTCAGCAATTCCGCCGCGAACATTTATATTCGCAATGCGATTCTGACCGGCCTCTACAAACGCGAACTGGAAACTCTGGAGAAACTTCTCCCAACATGGAAAGAAGCAAAACCGGGTCGGGTGGAGTTTTTGAGCGGATTATCCGAATGTATTTTTTATGAGCGGAAAACCAATCGCGTGAATCGCGTGTTTGAATTGGCGGCGAAATCCCCCGGGTGGCAACAAGCGGCTTTGCTTGACGGAATTATTTCGACTGCTCCGATTACCAAAGGAAAATCGGCTCCGCGCCCCAGGCCTCTAATTTTCCCTTCCGAGCCAATTGGTTTTGTCGCGCTCGGAAAGAATTCATCCGAGGAAACCGCCGAACGGCTCAAGAAAATTTCCGCGCTCGTGACCTGGCCGGGACAACCGGGCTATGTCGCTCCGCCGAAAATCGTGCCGCTGACGGCAGCACAGGAAAAACAATTTGCATTCGGAAGAGATTTATTTGCGGTCAGTTGCGCCGCTTGTCATCAGTTGACGGGCCTCGGCATGGAAGGACTCGCACCGCCGCTGGCTGATTCCGAATGGGTGTTGGGTTCACCCGAAAAACTGGAGCGTATTCTTTTGCATGGCGTGCGCGGACCGATCAGCGTGAAAGGAAAAGTCTGGGAGATGGAAATGCCAGCGCTCGGTGTGTTCGATGACGAACAAATTGCGTCGGTGCTGACTTACATTCGGCGTGAATGGGAGCACGGCGCGACGCCGGTCGAGGCTGCGGCCGTGAAGAAAGTGCGCGACGCGACCGCGAGCCGGAATGAAGCGTGGACGGAAGCAGAGTTGTTAAAAATTCCATAAGAATTGCAATCTTCCCGATGCATTGATGCGTAACATCTTCACCGCGATCCGCGTCTTTTCCCAATCATACCTATGAACCCAATTTACATCTCGACGGTTTTATTTATTGGCTTTGCGCTTCTCGGCGGCACGGCCACAACGGCCCAGGAGAAAACCTCGCAACCCGCTTCCCCAACAAATGGGACAAAAACCTCACACGAAATTGACGACAATGGAACGAAAACAAATGCGCCGGGTCAACGCGCTGCTACTCGACCCAACCGGCGTGCGGGACTCGCCGCTCTCGCTGTCGATGCGCGCAAGATTCAACAGGATGTGGTTTACGGAAAAGCAGACGACGTGGAACTGAAGCTGGACCTTTACTTTCCGAAAAAAACTGAAGGCAAACTGCCGGTCACAGTCTATGTGCATGGCGGCGGATGGCAGAACGGAGACAAGGGAGCAGGCGCGGGGGCTATGGCGATTGGGGAGCTAGTCAAACGAGGTTATCTGGTCGCTTCTGTGAATTATCGTCTCGCTCCGACTTATAAATTCCCGGCGCAAATCGAAGATGTTAAATGCGCCATTCGCTTTCTCCGCGCACACGCGAGTGACTACCAACTCGATCCGAAACGCATGGGCGTTTGGGGCGGCAGCGCCGGGGGGCATCTGGTGGCGTTGCTTGGAACCAGTGATGCGAAAATTGGATTGGAAGGAAAGGGTGGTTGGGCAGATCAATCGAGCCGAGTTCAAGCCGTGGTGGATATGTTCGGCCCGGCTGATTTGACGGTGGAATTTCCGGGCGGCAATGCGCGCATCATTGAAACAGTCTTCGGGGCGTCCTCGAGCAAAGATGAAGTATTGAAGCGTGCCAGTCCGGTTACGCACGTCACCAGCGACGATCCGCCGTTTTTAATTTTGCACGGCGAGAACGATCGCCTTGTCCCCTTGAGCCAATCTGAAAAACTTCACGAGCGTCTCAAAGCCGCTGGAGTGCCTTCGAAACTTGTCGTAGTCAAGAATGCCGGTCACAGCTTTAAGCCTGAAGGAGGAACGCCGCAACCAGATCGCAACGAGTTGACACAAATGATCGGCGACTTCTTCGATAAAACTTTGAAAAAATAATTGGGCGCGCAGTTCAGGCGCGATATTGAAGCGCTTTCTATTTCTGCTTAACAAGGACGATGGTCATTTCTGTTTCTTCATATGCACAAGTTTTACCTTGCCCGAATCGCCTTCCTTCTCGTTGTGTACCCTTGGCCAATTATCGGCGATACTGTAAACGCCGCAAATCATGCAACGCCCCAGTATATTTTATTTCTAACTGCGGATGGGTTCCGCTCGGATTATGTCGAATGGTATCAGCCGCCCCACCTCCAACAATTGATCACCGAAGGCGTGCGGGTGATGCACGCGACAAATGTTTTTCCCACGTTGACCACGCCGAACATGACTTCCCTCGTGACCGGCTCCTATCCCCGCACAACGGGAATTGCTGCGAATACACAATATGTGAAAGAGTTGGATAAAATTGTTGATCGTCCGCGTGACAACAAGGCGGAGACAATTTCCGAGACTCTACAGAAAGCCGGTTGGACTACGGCAGCGGTGAACTATTTCATGCTACAGAAACGCGGCACCGATTTTTATCTGGCGCCCGGTTATGACGATTGCGAGGCGACAACATCCGCCGTGCTGGACGTGCTGAAGAAAAAGAAAGCCCGCTTTATCGCTGCCATTTACGGAATCACCGATCATGCCGGTCACAACCACGGGCCGCGGAGCGCCGAAGTAAAAAATGCGGTAATGGAAATTGACAACGCGATTGGAAATTTAATTCGCGGACTGAAAGAGCAAGGGATTTATGAGAAGACGTTGATCGTATTTAGCTCCGATCACGGGATGTCCGCTTACGAAAAGAAGGAAGTGGAAATTGAGCCAGCGGACGCCCTCAAGAAAGCCGGCTTTCATGTCACCGCTTCCAAGGAGGAAATTAATCCGAAGACGGAAATCATCGTTTTGTCATTCGGAGTGCGGATAGTTTATTTTCGCAATTTACCTCCAGCACGGGAGAAAAAAGCTCTTGCCGTTCTTTCGGCAATCAAAGGCGCTGAAGTATTGGATCGGAAAAAATTAGATGCGCTTGGCTGCCACAACAATCGTTCCGGCGATGTAATTGTAAGCCCATTGTCAGGGTATGTCATGGATCACGCCGGAAAGAACGGCGGACTCCATGGACAACTTTCCGAGCGAAATCCAATTCTCTTTTTTCGCGGTCCCGGTCTCAAGAAAAACGCGAACGTTGAAGGCGCTCAAAACATTGATGTTGTTCCCACCTTGTTGTCTCTGGTGAACGTTGCACCCGCAGCCACTGTGGATGGCCGCGTCATCTCCGGTGCCTTACAAAAACCATAATTTGCAAACCCTCCAGGCTTCGGAGAGCTTTCGTCTCTCAGGAATCATCGGCGACAAAAAGCCAGGCGCAAATTTTCCCCTGTCTGTTTCCACGGATTCAGACTTCAAGACTCGTTCGACGCGCTAAACGCAGAGCAAGGGCGTAGAATACGGAAGGCGCACGACCATGGTGCCAACGATTTTGTCATGCCAGGCCTGCTTGTCGCGGTCCCAGGCGATCCAGAAGAAACCAAGGAACAACACCAACGCTGAAAACGCGGCCGCAATCCCGCGCACCAAAGCCACCGGAAACGTGACGCGTCCTCCATCGTAACGCACGACCTGGAGCTTGAGCACGATCCCGCCGATGGTGGTTCCTTTCCACGCCCACATTCCGGCAAAATAAGCCAGCGCCACCAGGAAACCAAGAGGGGGTCCCCCAACCAATGCGCCGAGAATGCAGACGAGGATGATATCCAAAAACGCGGCGCCCATGCGTTCCCAGAAAGTAGCGCGGGGAAAAGCCAGCGCAGGTGGTAGGTTTGGAGGCGGCAGATTCGACTGAGCAACGGACGGTTCAGCCGCACTCGATGTGGTCCCATCCGGCGCGATGTTTCCGACTCCCGGCGCTGACGAAGCACCTGTCGTCGTTCCCGAGCCAAGCGGCGGTGTCGTAGGCTGAGTTTTAGCAGGACGTTCTCGACGAAAAGCGGCAATGGTTGCGGTGACGGCCGCGCCAAGCCCCCACAAACTTATAACGCAAAATGTGATCAAGCCAATCACCGGGATGAGGTAGAGCAGGGTAACGACGATTGTGCCGATCAGAAACGCGATGATCGGTTTCCTATCTGCTCCGAAAGGTCGCCCGATTTTGCCGCCGAAATATTCGAGAATGGCAACTTTACCGATGAGGAAGCCGAGCACCAATGCCGCAAGGAGGAACGGAATAAAAAGCACTCCGATACCCGTCATTATTAAAACCACAGTGAGAACTGGAAAAAATAATTTTGTTATCAATCCCGCAAGGAACGTTGTGGCCGGCCGCTGGATTAATTGGTCAACGCACGCTTGCACCGGACGTGGGAATGCCAACGCGATGAGGAGATAAACGAAGGAGAAAATTCCAGCAACGGCCCAGACCCATCCGACTTGCGAGGCGAGCGGGCGCATTTTCATCACACATTGCACCACCCATTCTTTCAGCCACTCCAGCTTCAACGCTTTGAAATTGATCTCCACCGCCTTTCTGGTGACCGTTGCGCCTTCGGAGATATCCACACCCGAACCTATGCCGACAACATCTCCACCTATCGACGAACCCGAAAGCGCTTTCAACAATCCACCTATTGCGACAGCCGATCTGCGGACAGTGCCTTCAATTTCCAAGTTGCCGCCAATCACCACACACTCGTCGCAGGTCCCGGAAATTTTGGCGGATCCACCGATCACCACTACGGTTTCGGCAGTATCTCCGGCTTTCAACACCACATCCTCACCAATGACAACAATCGCTTCGTGGCGCACCCCTTTTTTCTTTTCCGGCTCGTCGCTGCGGCCCTCACCAACCGCAGATGAATTTGTGTTTTCACTCTCGAGTGGACGGATAGTTTCAATGTTTTCAACACGTTCAGCGTCCTGCGCAAAGCCTGTGATGGCACCGAGCGAAAGCGCGCAAATTGTGGACGAAGTTATTAGCCAAGTTGGTTTTCTGGTTTTCATAAATTTGATTTTTTGGTGTAACGAAAAATAACGGTGCCCAGTCCAATGCAAGCGGTGTAACTGGCAACGGCAATCAAGGCGCAGGCAAAAAGAAAGACGGGACTGAGTTGTTTCAAAGCCAATAAAGCCGCGTGGAAAAGTGCGCTCGTCGTATTTCCAATTACGTTCAAAGTGGAAAACCACTCGCTCGTGTTTGGGATGATTTTCGCGAGGGTGTTTCCTTCCGTAAATTTCCAGCCCGCAAAACAGAGACCGCCAAAAGCGACCAGGAAGAGCAGGAAGGAAATGGTCTTAGCCGCTGGCGGCAACGTTTGCCAGGAATTCCGATACCACGGACGCGCCGCACGCGTCGCCAGCGTTGACATGACTCGCGCTGCCAGTTGGTCCGGCGCCGACAACTCGGGCAACGCTTTGAGTTTGTCGGTGATGGCCTTTTCCAATTGTGTTTCGTAATCCGGTTTCATGTGCAGAATAAATTCATTCGAAGTGGAGTTTTAGTTTTTTGCGCAATGCTTCGCGGCCGCGAAAAATGTCTGTCTTTACTTTGCCGAGAGAGACGCCGAGTTTTTGGGCGATCTCCTCATAGGTCAGTCCATCGAGATGATATAAAACCAGCGGCACGCGTTGCGCTGGAATCAATGTTTGCAAGGCCAGTTGCACCTCTTCTTCGCGCGCGGGTTCTTTGCCGGAATCCTGGGTGGAATCCATAAATTCAATTTCAGTTCCCGTGTCGTTGCCCACTTGGAAAAGTTCAGAGAAAAAACTCCAGCGCGACCGATATCGCGAAAGATGATTCAGGCACAGATTGGTGGCAACGGTCTTGAGCCATCCGCCAGCGGTTGGGCTGTCGTGCAATTGATCGAACCGCTCGTACGCTTTCAGGAAAACCTCCTGCGTGACGTCCTCTGCTTCGGCATGATTGGAGAGCAGACGCATGGCGGTGCTAAAAACCATGTTCTGGTAATTCCGCATGAACACCTCGAATTGTTGTGGATTTGTCATGGTCGATGCCCGTCTTCGCGCCAGCCATGTTAGGGCGGAACGAGCGTCGAAAGCAAAACCGTTGCAAAGCCGATCAAATTGAGATTGCGCAATTGGCATGAAGCAAACGTCATTCACTTAACGTCATAACCCGGAAGACCCGCCATTTGTTTCAAATATTATCAGTGAGTTTGTCCTCCTGTGAAATCTCTGCGGCCAGCGAGTCGTTTTACGCTCTTTTCCTATTAAGTCATATCTGATGCTCGCGTAAATTTCGCCGTGCCGAACCCCGAACAACTTTCCCCCTTCTTAAGCTGGTATCAGAAACACATCACCGGCGACGAAAAAGGTCATGCGGATGCAATATCTTTTACTTTCGTCTTGAGCTAAACATTTTGATGATCCAGTCTCGCCGGAATATTCCAGATAAAGGGAATTGAATTATGAAGTATCGCTCATGGGTATCTGCGTTCATCTTGCTTGCAGGAGTTTTATTTTCTCCGAATGCACTTCGCGCGGCTCCGGGTGACGAGCATTGGGACCCACAATTCGGATGGCCGGGGGTAACTGATCCCGCTTACGGAATCGCGGAATACAACGGCCAGCTTTACGTCGGCGGATCGTCCATCACCGGCACTGCTTCCAACACGACTCTGAATGCCTGGAACGGCAGCAATTGGTCTTCGTTTGCTTCGATTTCAGGACGGAGCGGGACAATTGTTTATGATCTGGCCTCCACCGGTTCTGCGCTTTATGTCGCCGGATATTTCACCAACGTCGCCGGAGCGCCCATTACCGGCCTGGCCAAATGGGATGGAAACTCATGGAGCGATCTTGGATTCTCCGGGGTCGGGGTGACCCTTGCGATTGACGGGAATAATCTCTATGTCGGCGGCGTTTTTACCAATATTGGCGCAGTGGCTGCCACAAATATCGCCTACTGGGATGGCAACATCTGGCATGCGCTGGGAAATGGTTTGGGCGGAAGCAATGATGCCGTTCGGGCCATCGTCGTCACCAATGGTTTTGTTTATGCCGGCGGCAATTTCACCAACTCCGGTTCGCTGGCCATTACCAATACCGGGTGTTGGAATGGAGCGGCTTGGTCGCAACTGGGAGGCGGTCTCAATAGCTATGTGTATTCCCTGGCCGCAAAAGGAAACGATCTTTTTGCGGGCGGATTTTTTAGCCAGGCAGGTGCCACGCCCGCCAATCGCATCGCTCGCTGGAATGGCAGCGACTGGTCCGCACTCGGCAGCGGCGTCATTGGATCCGGCAACGTCAATAGTCTCGCCGTGTTCGGCGATAACGTCTGCGCTGGCGGCACCTTTACCAACATCGGGGGGACGGTCGCATCCCGTTTTGCCGTGTGGAATGGTTCCAATTGGGCGGCCGCATCCAGCGGATTGAGTTCGTCGGTGGCTCGGGTGAAGACAATCGCTACCAACGTTTATGTTGGCGGAATTTTCACGCTCGCCGGCGGTATGCTCGTCAATCAAATCGCTGCATGGGACGGCTCGAATTGGAAGGCATTCAGAAATTCAACGGGGGGCAACGGCGCCAGCAGCGTCGCGAGAGCCTTCGGCGGTGGCGGGACAAATTTTTATATGGGGGGGACGTTTATCGCCATTGGAGGTATCGCGGCCAATCGCATCGCGCGATTTGATGGCACAAACTATTTTCCGCTCGGCAGCGGATTGAACAGCACTGTCCAATCCATCGCGGTCAACGGGAATGATATTTATGTCGCGGGCGATTTCACCACGGCGGGCGGAGTAGCGGCCAATCACATCGCCCGCTGGGACGGCGTCAGTTGGTCGCAGGTTGGCGGCGGAATTCCCGGAACGGTTTCTGTCCTGGCCATGCGCGGCACCGATCTGCTGGTGGGCGGCAATTTCCAGATCAGCACGCTTGATGGAACGGCCACCGGCATCGCCCGCTGGGACGGGGTCAACTGGAGGAAGTTTGGCGGATTTCTTTTTAACATGCCGATTTCCGGCATTGGCGTCGTGGCAATCCATCAGAATGGAAACGACGTCTATCTCGGAGGCCAGTTTTCCGCCGCCAACTCCGACACGTTTCTGGGGAGCGACAATATTATTCGTTACGACGGCGTGGATTGGCAACCGATGGGCAGTGGCGTGAATTCCAACGTGCTCGCGATTGCTTCTATTGGCTCGGATATTTACGTCGGGGGGCGCATGACCAACGCCAGCGGAGTGACGGTAGGCCGGATGGCAAAATGGAACGGCGCGAACTGGTCAAATGTCGGTGGAGGCCTTTTCGGGACGGGCAGTTTCTCCGTGCAAGCACTCGCGGCGATTGGATCCAATCTCTATGCCGGTGGAACGTTCACCAATGCCGGCGGACTGAACGTGAATCGCATTGCCCAATGGAATGGAACAAGTTGGTCTGCTCTCGGCAGCGGGGTGATTATCCCGAACATTACGGCCGCTTCGGTCAGCACCTTCGCAGTGCAAGGAAACGATCTTTATGTCAGTGGCGTCTTCGAGCGGGCGGGCGGGAAACCGTCCTATAATCTCGGGCGTTGGAATGATCAAATTGATTTTGGCGTCGTGGCATCGATTCAACTCGGCAAAGTGCGCGGCACGTCCACCGGCCCGTTTAAATTCAGTATCACGACTGTGGGAATCTCGTCCTATGTGATTGAAGCGACCACGAACTACGTGAACTGGACTCCACTCGAAACCAATTCCGCCAGCTTTCACGAATACTGGGACTTCGGCGCTCCCACCCGGCCATTCCGCTTTTATCGCGTCCGTTCGCAGCCTTGATTTCCTTTGAGTCTCATCCATCGCTCGCGTAAAACTTTGCCGTGCCGAACCCCGAACACTTTCCTTTTTCGTCAGGTGGGAGAGGTTTGAATGAAAGCTAATTGAAATGGAGTGTTTTGCTGAAGGTCGTTTTCATTTGTAGTATTCGAGCTGTTGCCACGGCTGAATGTTTTCCGGGCGAAAGCGATGGCAGATGATAATGATGAAACGTGTCGGATAGCCCGCCGCCTTTTTTTTGTTCCACCGGTTTCGTTGAAACCTCCACGCCATCGACGACCAGTTTCACCAATTCGACGAGTGGCTTTTTCGGAAGTCCTTGAGTGGTGTTTTCCCATGCGCAACGGATGCGCAGTGTCACGCCTTCGGCGGGGCGCGCGACTTCCAGTGCGTCATCCGGGCGAATGGCGACAATCGAAACAAGGGGACGTTGAATCAATGGATTGTTCCACCATTTCCAATCGCGCTCGTTCGCGCGGACCAACTCCAGAACTTCGGGTGAGCCTCCGTGCATCCACGTTTTGAAGTTGCTGACGGCATCGTGGCGAATTGCCACCGCCCAATTCTTTTCGAGCGCGTTCAACCAGCCTTTCCACGTCGGTTCGGTGGCAAGGAACACGGTGCGAAAACCGGTGGTCATGTCGGCGAACCACCACGGCTCCTGGCCGTGTGCGTCCTGCAATGCAACGAACGGAAGTTGCTCGCGATACCGGTTCAGAAATGGTTCGCTGTTGGTAAAATCTGGATTGCCAAAATGAAAAGTGCTGATCGCCGCATAGCCGCCACATTGCAGGGAATCGTCGAGGTAAAGTCGGGCGAGTTCTTCGTTCTCGCCAAACTGCCAGATCAAGTGGCCTCCTGCTTTTTGCAACGGGGCTAATCTTCTTCGGCGAAATTCCGGCCAGGAAACTGCGCCCTGACTGCTTAATGGCGGACCGAAATCGGCGTTGGCCGGGGCGATAAGATCGCTGGTATGACTGTAAGTGCCCAGTCCAGGAACATTGACCCATGTGCCGTATTCCTCGTTGGAAACAAAAAATTTAACAGGAACGTTCTGTTTACCCGCGATGGACTGCGCCCGCGCCATCCATTCCGGTTTGGCATTTTTTGCGCCCCATAAATGAATTCGCAAGGAACGGGCCAGCTCGACCGCCTCAGTGGGACTCCCGCACCCATGCGCTTCGAGTTGAATGGAAAAGACTTTCAGATTTTTGGGCAGCGATGCGTGGGTTTTGCGGATTTTAAATTTTGATTTGCGATTGGAGACCGATGCTTCCAAAGCGTCGAGCGCCTGGAGAGCATCCAGTGCCCGATAAGTCGCCATGGGATTGCTGAGCCAGCCGGGACGATCCGCAAAACCGCCGTCGGCATTTTCCAGAGACAGCAGATAAGCAACACAAGCGTCACGATGAGCGGGCGCTGCGCCGAGAAGTTTCAGCGAGCGCACGGAGGCCCACGTGTAAGCCACGTCATCCAGTCCAGCGAATTCCGGGTGAGGTTGAAAGATGAAGCCGCCTTCGTTCAACTGGCAGGCGCGAAGCCATGCCACCGTTTCGTTTCTTTTCTCGTCAATCCGGCCAAGAAAATTCAGTGCCTGTAAACCCCAACAGGTGTTCATGACGTGCCCGTCGCCACCATCCGAGTTGGGTGTGTTGTTGAAACTGCCATTTTCGCGGCGACGGGAATTGAGATAGTCGGTGAAATGCGGCGAAAGTTTGTCCTGCGGCAGGCCCAGCAACGCGCGACAGGCAAAAAGGCTGACCTCCGATTGAAAAACCGGATAACCGTGCTGTTCGTATTGCTTGAGATAGGCGAGGGGTTTTGTCCATGCGCGAATCTTTTCGCGAAATTCCGAGGGATCTTCCCCAAGCCAGACGAGGCTTTGCACCTGTTGAAAATCAAACGCGCGCCGTTCCTGTTCGAGTTTTTTCAACCGTGATGGATGGTGCTGCCGGACGAATTCCGCAATTCGTTTCGCGTCGGGCAAGGGCTGCTGCAAAATTTGAAAGCAGCCGATGACGGCGAACGTGGAAGTCAGATGTGACGAATCCTGGTCTTCCCACGCGAAGCCGCCATCGCGTCGCGACAGACGTTTGAGATACCGGATGACGGACTGGACACGGGATGGCGCGGCGAACGCGGAAAACATTGAGCCGCGCAAAACGGCGGCAGAAAAGCCAGCCGTCGTGATCGTTTTCAACATGTCACGGCGATTCATTTGAATGATGGCGAAGACACTGCCAAGGCTGAAGTTTTTTGTAAATGAAGACAGCCTGATCATTAGAAAGTGAGGCAACGCTTTATCATTGAGTCACGCGTTCTGCTCTCGTAAGACTTCGCCGTGCCGAAACCCGAACAACTTTTCTCCTTCGTAAACTAGTATCAGAAACACATCACCGGCGACGAAAAAGGTCAGGCGCAAATTTTCTCTACCTTAAATGGGGCGTGCACGTCCTGCTTCGACCTTGGAAAATTCCTCGTGCAAAAGAGCATTGATCTCATCCGCGCATTGAATACAGACACCGTGAGCTGCATCAGGGAAATCTACATAGCGAGCGCCGCGTATGCCGAGAGACAGGGCTTTTCCGAACTGCGGCTTTGCGATGAGGTCATGTTTGGCCGTCACCACCAGAGTGGGAAGATCCGACAGATGGTGAAGCTGAGGGGTGGCATCATATTGACGCATTGCGGCCAACTGTTTCATGACCACCGGCGGATGATCCGCCAGATCGTGACCGAAAAGGGGAGCCAGACGCTCCGTCAACGCCTCGCAGTCTGCATCTGCTAAAACTCCCTGAGGCATCACCATGTTAAGAAACGCCCGGCGACGCATCCGTCGCGTGCCAATGTAACTCCGCAAGCCCAGCCAAAACATTTTCCACGATAATTGAGTGGCGTCTGCCCCACGGGAAAACGTGCAAAGCAACGACAAGCTCCGCACCCGCTCACGCGCTGACAAAGCGAAGCAAATGGCCACCAGCCCGCCGAGTGAATGCCCGACCACATGGGCGGATTTCCAGCCTTGCGCATCCATCAACACACCGACGTCTTCAGCCATCTGTTCAATCGTCACGCCCGCACCGACGGGCTGGCTGCGCCCCATCCCGCGATTGTCGAACAACAAACATTGATAACGCTTCGCCAGTTTGTCCACCTGTGGAAGCCAGCCCTCGCCATGAATGCCGCTGCCTTGAATAAACACGACCGGTGGCCCGTCACCGCGAACACTGTAGGCGAGATGGCAACCACCGTGCGCAATCGAACGAAAAGAAGATGTCTCCATATTTTATCTAACCGGCGGGGTAGCGCGGCGTTGCTGCGCCGCTGTGCCCACGCATATTCATGAAAATCGGTTGTGCCGAAAAACAGGCGTGAGTTGGCTGCTTTTACTTATACGAATCAAGTCATTTTCTTTGCCGCATCTGCATGCGTCGTACCGTGGATAATTTCTGTGTCATCCGTGCGATTCTCTTTTGCAACAATCTTAAACGCGTTCTTTCCCATTGAGTAACATTCATTGCTCGCGTAAAAACTTCGCCGTGCCGAACCCCGAACAACTTGCCTTTTTTGAAAGGGTATCAGAAGCGCATCACCGGCGACGAAAAAGGTCAGGCGCAAATCTTTCTCGACCGTTTGTTTCAAGGCTTCGGTTTGCAAGGCTCGCTCGACGTCGGCGGTTCGCCTGAATTTCGCGTTTTAAAATCGGCCGAGGATGGCGGTGGAACTTCCTTTGCCGATTATGTCTGGAAACCGGTCGTGCTCATCGAAATGAAAAAGCGCGGCGAAAATCTCCAGAAACATTATCGTCAGCCGATTACTGGACGCGCCTCGTGCCGAACCGTCCGCGTTACGTCGTGCTCTGCAACTTCGATGAATTCTGGATTTACGATTTCGACACCGACCTCGACACGCCCAAAGACAAACTCGCGACCAAAGCTCTCTCGCAACGCTGGGCGGTTGAGCCTTTCTCGCGAACCAGACCATCCGTCAAACGTCGATTAGTCCGGGCTCCAAAAGGCAGGATTAAACTCCTTTTCTTTCGCTCGAAATCTTCTATCGTAATGAACGGTATGATTCGTCCATCTCATCAACTGCGGATTAAGATTTTTGCCTCTTTGTTACTCATTGTTCTGACTTTCGGACTTTATTTGCCTAAAAACTCTTATGGAGCCGGTGGTAATGTGTTCGCTTGGGGCAACAGTGGTTCAGGAGAAACCCAAATTCCGCCGGGTCTTAATAGTATGGTGGACGTGGCGTGCGGGAATTATTTCAGCATGGCGTTGAAAGCCGATGGCACGATTGCCACGTGGGGAGATAATGGATTCGGATTGCGAAATGTTCCGGCAGAGGCGACGAACGTGGTTGCCATCGCTACCAGAGGTTACAATTGTTTGGTTCTGCGACGGGACGGTTCGCTCGTAATGTGGGGGTCTGTTCCCCCTTTTCCTGCAGCAGCAACGGGCATCGTTGCTATCGCCGTGGGTGGTGACCACCATCTCGCGCTGCGAGAGGACGGTAAACTTCTTGCGTGGGGAGCGAACAACTATGGACAATGCAATGTTCCGACAGAAGCGACGAATATCACAGGGATCGCTGCGGGTTATACCCACAGTATCGCATTGAGAAAGGATGGTCGTATCCTGGCTTGGGGAGAAAACATCGGGGGAGCCACCAGCGTCCCATTGCAGGCTACAAATATTACAACTATCGCTGCTGGTCCAAGTTTTAACCTTGCTTTGAGAAAGGATGGCAGACTCTTCGCCTGGGGACTCGATTGGGGAGGGAACCTCGATGTGCCCGCAGAAGCCACGAACGTTATCGCGATCAGTGCCGGTGAGTTGGCGGGTTACGCGATCAGATCCAATGGCACGTGCATTGCCTGGGGACGGAACGACTCGGGGCAACTAAACATCCCAGCAGGGTTGGCTCCCGCTTACATGATCGGTGCCGGAAATTTACACGCCTTGGGAATACGTGTAACGGGAGCCGTATCGTTCCTTCGGCAACCGGCAAGTCGTGTGGTCTTGGCCGGCGATTCGGTGGTGTTCAATGTCCCCGCGATTGGGCAAATGCCAGTCAGCTATCAATGGCGTTCCAACGGAATCCATTTAATCGAGGAACAATCGAGCGTCTTGCTGTTGCCGAATCTTCAGCAGAGCGCTAGTTTTGATGTAGTTGCCGCGAATGGGTTCGGCGCAATCACGAGTCAGGTGGCCGCAATTACTGTTCTACCCTCTGCACCTGTCATAACCCGCGACCCATCCGGACGTGCTGTTTCTATCGGGGGCGGAATCGTATTCTCTGTCTCAGCAAAAGGTTCACAACCACTTCATTTTCAATGGCAGCGCAATGGTGAAGACCTATCAGGCCAAACGAACTCGGCGTTGGTTTTGAATGATTTGCAGTCTGCCCAGTCGGGTCTCTATCGCGCCGTGGTTACAAACTCGATTGGTTTTATAACCAGTGGAGAAGCGATTTTGGAAGTGGTGCCGATTTTTGCGTGGGGAACAAATGCTTCAGGCGTTCTGGATCTGCCGTTTGGCCTGACCAACGTGACTGCACTCGCCGCAGGTTACTCGCACAACATTGCTTTAAAGGCTGATGGCTCCGCAATTGGGTGGGGGAATAATAACCGAAACCAGTCCGCCGTCCCAGCGTATGCAACGAACCTGATCGCAGTGGCGGTGGGTGATGAATTCAGCTTCGGATTGAAGAGTAACGGCACCCTGGTAGCTTGGGGTAGCGTTGGCAATAGTGATGTGCCTGTAGGTGCAACCAACGTTGCCTATATTGCTTCTAGTCCAGGATACGCCCTTTTGTTGAACAACGATGGTTCGATATTTGATTGGCCATGGGCTAGCAGACCCGCAGTCCCGGCCGCCGCTACAAACCTGGCTACAGTGGCTGCAGGAGTTCATCATGCGCTCGGTTTGCAAAAAACTGGAAATCTTCTGGTTTGGGGAAATCAGACAGTTCCAGTTGGTGGCTCAAATCTTCTCGCAATTTCTGCAGGCTGGGATTTCAGTTTGGCGCTGCGGAACGATGGAACTATCCTGGCGTGGGGCAGTAGTTTCGGACAAACCAATGTGCCCGCCGGTGCTACCAATATTGTTGCGGTCTCAGCCGGTTCCTACCATGCAATGGCACTGCGTGATGATGGTCGCATCTTTGTCTGGGGCTACACTAACTCTGGCCAGGGGAATGTTCCTCTTGCGTTATCTTTAGCGGCGGCAATCTCATCGGGCAACACTCACGACCTGGCATTAATGGGCACAGGAGAACTCCGTTTTGTCCGAACTCCACGACTTCAAACCGTTTCTGCTGGCAGTCGTTTGGTCCTGAGTGCCTGGGCCGTAGGGGAAGGTCCAGTGACCTACCAATGGGCTCGAAACGGAACAAATATTAGCGGCGCAACCAGCGCTTATTTATTGGTAATGGACGTTCAAGACGTGGATATGGCCGACTATTCAGTCGTTGTGACTGGTGGCCAGGGGTCAATAACCAGTAACATTGCCTCTGTCACGATCACTCCGAGCGCGCCATTAATCACTCAACAACCCACAAATCGGCTGGTCCTGCCCGGCTCCGCTACAACCTTCGCCGCTTCTGCACAAGGGACAGCGCCATTGAGCTATCAATGGAAATTTAACGATACGCCTCTTTTAAACGCGATGAACAGCTCGCTGATTTTAACGAATGTTCAACTGGTGAATGGTGGCGATTACCATGTCGTGATCACTAATGCAATGGGCGGTGCCACGAGTGTTTTGGCGCGATTGGAGATTTATCCTTTCAATCTCACTTCCGTTCTTACTAATACGTCGGGTTCATGGTCTTCGGATTGGGGAGATTATGACAACGACGGTCGTCTTGATCTGTTGGTTGGTGGCAAGGCGGGCGGCCAACCGATCTCGGCTACGGCGCGGCTTTTCCATAACGATGGCAACGGGAATTTCAGCGAAACCAATGTCAACTTCGCAATGAGCGCGCAGTCAGTCAGGTGGGGTGATTTTGACAATGACGGCTTTCTCGATGCGCTGCTGGCTGGTCCAACTACAGCAAGAATCTCCCGCAATAATGGGAACGGAACATTTACGAATCTCACCCAAATCATGCCGGCAGATAGCAGCTGCCTCGCCTCTATCGTGGATTACGATCTTGATGGACGCTTGGACATTTCGTTGGGTGGTAAGCTCTATCGGAACCTGGGCGGCAATCAATTTACCAACGTGAATGCGGGTCTGCCGATCACCCAGGTTGCCACCACAGCATGGGGAGATTACAACCGCGACGGGTTCCCCGACGTTCTGCTCTGTGGTTTGGTGAGTGGCGGAGCCCAACTCCGCTTGTTCCGCAATTTGGGCAACGGCACTTTTACCAACGTCCCCGCTGGTTTTCAGGACATTTATCGGGGACAGGCTGCATGGTTGGACTTTGACGCGGACGGCTGGCTCGACGTAGTGGTGAGCGGACAAACGGGTCCCGGAGTGCGATTCTCCGCTCTCTATCGCAATCAGGGCGATGGAACTTTTTCCAACGTGACGACAGGACTCCCTCCCATGAGCTTCGCATGGCTCGCGGTTGGCGATGCCGACAATGATGGTCAACCGGATTTATTCCTCAGCGGTGACCACGGCACCGGAAATGCCGGGAGGCTGTTTCATGGCATGACGAACGGGGGGTTTAGCCAGGTCGGTGCCTCATTTCCAACCGATTTGGCCCCGTTCGCCGCATGGGGAGACTACGATGCGGATGGCCGTCTGGATTTGGCTCTTAGTACGACCGAGAGCGGGCAAACTAAAATCGGCTTATACCGCAATGATTTTACAGAAGCCAATATCCGACCCGAACCTCCGACCAATGTTATTGCCGTGGGCGAGTTGCGGCAGATCAACTTCAAATGGGATCCGGGCAATGATGCGCAGACCCCCGCGCCCACGCTGACCTACGCCTTGCGCGTCGGCAGGACATCGGGAGCCAACAATGTGCTTTCGGCAAATGCAGGCCCGGATGGTTTTCGTCGCGTGGCGCGCCCGGGCAACGCTGGCTCCGCCCAGAATTTGTCGCTTACCAACTTGCCATTCGGCCGTTATTATTGGGCCGTGCAAACGGTGGATTCCGCTTACGCCGGTTCTTCTTTCACACTTGAACAGGTCTTCCAATTTGCCGCCTCCACTTTGCCAGCCACCGGAGTTACCTCCAGCCAGGCAATTTTGAACGGAATGCTGGACACAAATCGACTTCCAGCCGTTGCTTGGTTTGAATGGGGAACCACGACAAACTATGGAAATGTGACATCTCAACAAACGCTTGGCACCAACGCGGCGAGCGCTTTGCTGTTGGCATCTCTGACTGATTTGTTACCCGATTCTTCCTATTACTTCCGTCTCGTCGTGACCAATGCGGACGGAATTCACTAC
>JBDSLX010000003.1:0-9087 GCA_039916145.1 Verrucomicrobiota bacterium
AGATGTTTATTTTGTTCCCAC
Organism: Verrucomicrobiota bacterium; assembly: GCA_039916145.1. Taxonomy (GTDB): domain Bacteria; phylum Verrucomicrobiota; class Verrucomicrobiia; order Limisphaerales; family CANJXF01; genus CANJXF01. The sequence goes on from JBDSLX010000003.1 coordinate 22, forward strand.
CGTCCACGTAATTTGGGTTTATGAGATAGAGCGTCCTCCAGGAGTTCTATCGGTGTTGCCTTATTCCAGAAAGGATCAAAGTAATTGTTGTAAAGCTTCAGAAAAATCCATTGCGTCCATTTGAAATATTTTGGGTCGGTTGTATCGACTTCGCGCGACCAATCGTAGCTGAAGCCGAGCGATTTTATCTGCTTGGTGAAATTCGCGATGTTCGTTTCGGTTGTTTTGCGCGGATGCTGGCCGGTCTTGATCGCATATTGTTCGGCGGGCAAACCGAATGCGTCCCATCCCATCGGATGCAAAACGTTGAAACCCTGGGCGCGTCGGTAGCGCGAGAGAATATCGGTCGCGGTGTAGCCTTCGGGATGGCCGACATGCAAACCCGCGCCGGACGGGTAGGGGAACATGTCGAGGATATAGAATTTCGGCGGAAGTTGTTCAGCGGAGACTTTGCCGGACAAGTTATGTCGTTTCGCAAATGGATGTTCTTCCGGCACGGACTCGCCGGGATTGAAAGCACGAAAGCTCTGTTGCTTTTCCCAAAACTGCTGCCACTTCGGCTCGATCAAATGAAACGGATATTGTCTGCGCATATAAAACGAGGCGTGAATATTGTGCAAAGCAGCAGGGCAGGCAATGGAGAATTGCCGACGAGTGCGATGCAGTTGAGAAAACGAATTAAGTTTACTCGCCGATAACGTCACGGATGTCGGACACGGAAATAACGTTCCGTTGAGGAGATCGTATTCGTGACAGAGATAATTCCTGGAGATGGATTCAGGCCGAAGTTGGTCAAAGTGGCCCAATCGCCCGACGAAAGTGAGTTGCGAAATTCCACGATATAAGTTTGGTTCGCTTCTGCATCGAATGAGAATCGCACCTGATTGCCGATCAAGCCAAGTTGGCTGATCGTCGGTTGCGCCTGACCCGGGAGCGTGTAATTGATGACAAGCTTTGGGAATTTATTAGTGTTGGGATCTTCGCGTGAACTGATTCGGCGTGCGGAAGCGATTACGGTTTCATCGGCAATAATTAAAATCCACCCGAAATTTGTGCTCGGATTCGTCAGCCAGAGTTGAACGTCGTTCGCCATTCCCACAGAACCAAAACTGGATGGGCCGGATCCACCAACAGCGCCAGAGCCGCTTGGAGGCAAAACAAAATCGCTGCCGGCCGCCGCGCCTGGATTTGACCAAGCGGTCGAACCAGACAAACGATCATTCCAGGTGGCTTCATCAATTCCAGCGGGAGCGCCGAGATTTCCATTGCCGTCCGGCCCGCCCAATTTATTTCCTTCACCCCAGTTTTCCAACACGCGATGGAGATTGTGCGTGGGACTCCCATTTCCCTGGGCGGATGTCAAAAGTATTGTCGCGGATGTAATGGTCGCGTTGGCCGGAACATTTCCGGTGATGTTGAATTTAAACAGCCCACGATTTTTTGCGCCCAGGCTCGAAGTGCCGACTGGAACGTAGGCAATTCCGCCGAGATTATTGTTGGCATTTTGCTGGCGCAAGCCGGTGTCAGCCGCAGAAAATAATGTGACGGTATCGCCATGCGTTAGGAACGTGCCTAAGCCGAGCAACAAACTTGTGAGCGCGACCGGGAAGCAATTACGGGCTTTCATAGATTCGTTATCGCAAAATTTCTCGACCCAGTCAAAGAAGTGATTGGTTTTTTTTTACAAAAAATCCCCGACTCGGAAGAATTCGCGCGCGGGGGCGGCGGAGTGGAGCAACGGCACAAATATTACGACGACAGTGGTTTTTCCAGCCGTTCCATCCTTTTGTGATCGAACTGACGCGATCTGCGCCTAGACCTCGGTAATGAATAACGGTTGCAATTTAAATAAAATCCGATGCTGTGGCGCGCCAATATTATTTCTGCCATTGCAAATTCACAGCGGGAGTCTTACAACCACTAACAATGAATCGCATTACACAAACCTTGTTTGGTCTGATCGCTCTGGTATCCACTACGATTTTTGCAGGAGAACTGAAATATTCGGTTGTCCCAAATTTTTTTGAAGAGAAACCTGATGGCAAACAACTTGGCCCTTGCCACGGCGGGGTGGTGATCGACAAGTCGGGTAACTTTTACGTTACGACCGATACCGACCGTGGCATCGTGGTCTTTTCGCCCAAAGGGAAATTCTTGCGTTCGTTCGGCCCGCCCCGGATTCATGGGTTGGAAATTCGCAAAGAGAAGGGTGGGGAGTATATCTACGGCGCGCGTCCATCAGACCACGAAGTCGTCAAACTCAAGCTCGATGGCAAGCAGGAGTGGGCAATTCATTTTCCTAAAGAGGCTGGTATCTACAAGAATGAGGATGAATTCAAACCTTGCGCGGTCACGGTTGCGCCGGATGATTCAATTTTCATCGCTGATGGTTACGGCGCAAACTACGTGCTCAAATTTGATAAGGATCGTAAATTCGTGAAAGCGTTTGGCGGGCCGGGAGAGGAAGAGGGAAAGTTTAAGACCTGTCACGGAATTGGACTTGATACGCGGTTGAAGAAACCGCTCTTGCTCGTTTGCAATCGCAACAATAACCGCGTCGAATATTGGGATCTTGACGGCAACTTCGTGCGCGTCATCCAAAAAGATTTGCGCCTCCCCGCTGCTGTGCATATTCGAGGCGAATACGCTGTGTTTCCAGAATTACAAGGCCGCGCCACGGTTTTAGACAAGGAGGGCAAAATTGTCGCGCAAGTTGGTGACAATCCGAATGCAGCCCAACGGGCCAACTTCGGCTTGCCGCAAGACCAATGGAAGGACGGCATCTGCAATTCGCCGCACGGCGCTTCGCTTGATAAACAAGGCAATCTCATCGTGGCCGAGTGGAGCGCGTTCGGCCACCTGCACAAATTCAAGCGCGAGAAGTAGGCGAATAAGATTTAGGCAAGGTCGGGTTGTCACCCTGATTAACCTTCACGCTTACTTTTTTCCATGGGGCGGCACGGTAACAATAACCGTCGTGGACATGGTCTTTCCGGTCGAGTCGGTGCAAGCGACTTCAATTCTATAAATGCGCCCCGCTTTGTTTTTCACCGAGCGCTCCGAGCGCAACAAAAGCGTTAAATCCCCAGTGATGATCCAATCCGGCGAAGTTTTAGGGCTGCCTTTTCCGATTATAGATTCGTTACTTGATACCGAAATAATTCGGCAGGAATTAAAACTGTCGTGGTTCGACACTGAAATTCTCACTGGAATCATTTTGTGATTCGGCGGGAAAAGAATGTTGGGTGACGCGGTTGCAATTGGAACCACTGGTGGATTTGTTGCCGCGGCAGCAAAAATATAAGCAGCACCTTGTCCGGCCCTTCCCACATCGATAACAAACGGCGCGCCAGCGATAATTCCCCCGACTCCAAAATCCACGGATGCTCCGAGAGCAGCGCCGGGCGCGGCATCTGTTGCGGCAATCTCTTGGGCGAGGACCCAACTTGTTCCGTTGAATTGAAAAATATTAACTGAACCGGCGTCCGATATTCCATCGACTGATCCATTCGGCACGCCGCCGACAATTTTTCCATTGTGAATTGCCACCGTAGCGCCAAATAAAGAATTGTTTTCGTTATCACCCAGGATCAACTCCTGTTGGAAAACCCAATTCGTGCCGGTGCGGACGAAGATGTAAACGGCTCCGCTGTCACTGTTGCTCGAAGCTTTCCGGGCGGTTACAACACCAACATTTCCTTCCAGCGCGACGGAACCGCCAAAACCGAGACCGAATTGGAGAATTGGGTCGATAAGTTTCTGTTGTTGTGTCCAGTTGGTGCCGTTGCGCACGAAAACGTACGCGGCTTCCGATGCCCCTGCCAATACGGTGTCGCCGTCAATCGCTACGCTGGAACCGAGACGAAGGTTGATCGGAGAATCATTGGCCCTAAGTCTGGCTTGAATCAGCCAGTTAGTTCCGATTTGGCTATAAACGAAAACTGCACCTTCGTATAGGGCACCCGAACCCGTATAGGCCCAAGGATCTCCTGCGGCAATCGTCTGTCCGCTCACGCCAATGGCCGACCCGAATTCACTCCCCTCAAGTGGCAAACCGTGGGCTATCGTCTGTTGAAGCAGCCAAGCCGTTCCTGAATTGGTGTAAATATAGACCTCGCGCGGAGTTCCAGAATTGTATTGGGCGGGCTGCCCGACAACCATGACATTGCTGCTCAACGCTATCGCCGCACCGAACCGGTCCAACACAGTGGCTGGCTTACCCGCCGTGAGAATTTGTGTTTGCCTCCAATTCGTCCCGACTAAACTGTAGATATAAACGGCGCCATGAAAAGTTTGCTGCGCTCCGACGGCGGCAGTGGCGCCACTAATGGCCACGTCGCTACCAAACATGAGTTCTCTCGCGCCGACACTTGGAACCAATTTGGTTTCGGTATCAACGACCAGATTTGTCGCTGCTTGCGTATTGAAGTGGCCGGCCAAGCTCCACCCGACGACGATCAAGAGAATGACTCGCGCCCCACCAGCCAAACCTCGCAATTGTTGTTTCATTGGAATCCCCTCTTATTGAATTTTAAATAATATTCCGAAAAGCTTTTGTGATTATTCGCTTATTACATTTTTCCGCAATCGGGTTGGGTCGGTCTTTTTATTCAGCAACTCCCTTGCGTATTTAGTCCCAATTGACCGCCCCATTAACTCTGCATAACTTTCGGGTATCGTGATCGGGGGAATGTATTCCGAGAGGTTCGGGGTTAACGCAAATGAAACATCGCGACAGCGCAAAATATCCGACGAAACTGGTCAGTGAGAAACCGGTTCGTGTGAAAGAAACCCGCAAACGTCATCGTTTCTGGCGGAGGTTTGGTATTTTCTTGCTGGTGGTGATTGTCGTCGCGGGCATCGGGCGGGCCATGCTTCCTTGGATGGCGCGGGACTATGTGAACCGCACGCTCGACCGCAACCCGCTCTATTCGGGAAAAATCGGCGAACTCAAAATACACCTGTGGCGCGGCGCTTATTCCATTGCGGATGTCAACATCAGCAAGACAACCGGAAACGTCCCCGTTCCATTTTTTGCCGCGAAACGCGTCGAATTCGCTTTATTGTGGAAGGCGCTATTCCAACGCCGCGCGGTCGGTCGCGTTCTGATGGTGCAGCCCGAACTCAATTTTGTGGATGCACAAAGCGAAGCAGAAACGCAAACCGGCGCAGGCGGCCCTTGGCTGGGGATGATTAAAGATTTGTTCCCTTTCAAAATTAACACTGCGGTCATCCAGGACGGTTCAGTCCACTTTCGGACCTACCAAAAGGAAAAACCGGTGGATGTTTACCTCTCCCATTTCGAAGCGACTATTGATAATTTGGGAAACATCCGAAATGAAACGAGTCCACTTCCGGCGACCGTTCGGGCCACCGCGCTCATGATGGATGAAGCCAAGTTCGAGTTTAACATGACGCTGGATCCCTTTTCTTATCGCCCGACTTTCCACATGGCGACCCGTCTGGTTGGACTTGATCTGACTAAAATCAACGACCTCGCGCGCACCTATGGAAAATTCGATTTCGAGCGTGGGTGGTTCGACCTGGTGATCGAAACCGATTCCAAAGAAGGTCAAGTCACCGGTTATGTTAAACCGCTCTTCCGCAACCCAAAAATCTTCAGCCTCATTGACGATATTAAGGACGAAAACGCTCTCGAACTTTTCTGGCAAGCCCTTGTTGGCACGGTTACGAATGTTTTGAAAAACCGCTCCCGTGACCAGTTCGGGACGCTGATTCCTTTCAGCGGCGACGCCTCGGGGAGCAACCTGGACATCTTTGCGGCCCTCGGCAACATTCTGCGCAACGCCTTCATTCGCGCTTATATGCCGCGCCTTGAAAACGGCGGGAACCCCGTGGATGGACTTCAGTTTCAACCTCCGGATGTTTCTGATCCGATTTCCGGCGATGTTTTATGACCTGCATCAACTCAAAAAAAATATGAAAAAACAAATATATCAACACACTTCCGCAAACAAAAATGGGCCCCAGCCTGCCCGCAATCTGCCGAGGCTGACTTTGTTGCTCCTCTTGACCGCGCTCGCAGCGTGTTCCGGTTGCGGCACTGGCAAAGAAAAGAAAAAGAGCACCGACTTCTTCACATCGGGCAGCCGTGAGGCCGATCAGCGCGCCAGCCAAAGGATGGCCAAGGACGAACAACTCGCCGGTTCCGGTGAAGGCACCGGGGAAAAGGACGCGAAGAAAGCGAAGCACGGCAACGACAAGTCCGCTGGCGGTACGAACCAGGCCGCACAAGTTGAGGGAAAGCTTGGTCTTTTCGATCGACTCGGCGGTGAGGAGGGAATTGCCAAAATCGTGGACGACTTCCTCCCGCGCGCCATGCAAGACCCACGCGTGAACTGGCAGCGTAAAGGACTCACACGCGGCGGCTTCTCGTTTCAACGCAACAAATCAATTTCCTGGAGCGCCACGTCTGCAAACATTGCGCAACTCAAAAAACACTTCGTCCAATTTTTTGCCTTGGCGACTGGCGGCCCCTCCCTTTACGAAGGGAAAGACATAAAATCCGCTCATTCGGGACTGCGCATTTCCAACGCGGAATTCGATGCTGCCGTCGGCGACCTGAAAGCTTCATTGGATAAACTTCAGATTCCCAATAAAGAACAAAAGGAACTTCTTGCCATCGCCGAAAGCACGCGCCCACAAATCGTCGGGGAGCGATAGCGGATACGATGGTATGTGTCGTAACACTGGCTAATTTTTTTTGCGCAAAAAAATATCTAATATAAGATTATGTCATCGCGCAGGCGATGCGACCCAAGAAGGAAACACGAAAATGAAAATTAAAATGTTTATCGTAAGCAGTATATTCAGCGCCGCTGTTTTGTTGAAGGTGACGGACGTCCGCGCTGCCGATCAGGTTCTTCTCTTTGACAATTTTGACAGCTACGCGGATTCGATCGCATTTAGCAACGTCTGGAATGAGGTATTGGCGTCGAAGATCACGGGAACTTTGACCAGCGCGACCAATGTCAGTGCTCCAAATTCTGTGAGTTATGATACGACTGGAACCAACCGCAACGGACGTTCTTTCACCGAGACCGGTTTGCCCGCCGCCACTAACGCGATCACGTTCAGTTTCGATTTTTACGACTCTAACGCCGCACTCAGCCCGTATCGGCAATTCGTTAACCTACAAGACGGTGCGTCTCCCGGTGTGAGCGTGCAACTCATTGCGATGGGACTGAACAACAATCTTTCCTCTACTGCTGAGGGTGGTAATTATTATATGGCCCGCCTCCTGGGACTTGCGGGCAATACGGGAGGGACGGTCAGCGCTTTTTTTAAATTGAACGACGCGGCGGCACCGCTTCGCTCCACTGGCTGGCACAATCTCAAGGTTGTGATCACCGACACAGAATTCAAATTTTATGTAGATAGCATTCTTTCCAAGACGGTGCCGAACACTGGAACGCTTCGTAGTTATGATGTCGTTCGCCTCGGCTCCGGGCTGTCGTCAGTTGCCGTCGCCAACTTTGACAACGTTTTGGTTAGTATCCCCGGGATTGCGGGACCAAGTTTGGGCATCGCATTGTTGTCGAATAACGAAGTTGTTATTTCCTGGCCAACCAATGCAACGGATTTTGTGTTGGAAACCAACAGCAACTTGAATACGACGAACTGGGTCGCGGTCACGAATGTCCCGGTGGTCGTGAATGATCAAAACACCGTTACGAATTCAATCACAAACAGCACGGGATTTTATCGGCTCAAGAAAGCAGAATAAGGCGCGGTTTTATCCAACTCAGTTAGCTCTCAGATCAGCGCTGCGCCTGCTGCTTGAAAAACTTTACGATCATCCTGGGCGCTTCTTCCGGATATTTATGTGTGCCCGGATGAATATAAGTAACCACCGGCGCGCCCACCCTGGATTCATATATCGTGCATTCTTTTTCCTTTTCCCACGGCGTGCCTTCGCCGCATTGGTTGAGTTTGCGTAACGCCTCCATCATCATCTTTTGCCACGTGAATTTCACCAGCGGATCGTTCTCCCCCGCGACGTGCAGCACGGGCTTAGGTTTAAAGATGCTATTCGTTGAAACGTGATCTGCTTGGTTCGTGTTACGCGCAGCATCTCCTGTCGCAATGCCGCGCCGCGCCATTTCTTGTGCGAAAGCGGGATTCTTTTCAGCCAGTGCGCGCCCCACCGCCGCCGAGGGGGCGAAGGCCGCGAACTCTTTTCCGCGCGCTTCCCAAAGCAGATAGGTGAATCCGCCGCCATTCGAATGGCCAGTGGAATAAACCCGCTTGGTGTCCACTTTGTAATCTTTCTTTAGGCTCGCGTACACCGCGTCGAAAAATTTCAAATCGCGGTCGTTCTCCGCGCCGAGGCCGTGTTGCCAGCCGGGTTTTTTGCCTTCGGGATCGGTGAGGCGTCCGGGCGTGTTGAGTCCCTGCATGTAAACGACAATCGCCTCCGGCCAAATTGTTTGAATATGAAACATCCGCGCCGCGTTCTGCATCGAGCCGCCGTGGCCGTGAAAAGCAAAGACGATCGGTGCGGCATTCGTTTTCGCATCGGCCGGAATGTGAACAAGAGCTTCCCGCGTGACCCCGTCGATTTTCCATTCGCGGCGGGGTAAGTCATCAGCCGCCCCAACGTGGGCCAGGCACAAAATGAGAATCGCGAAACACCAGAATAACGTGAAACGGGCAAAGCGTTTTTCCGGACGGCCAGCGATAAACGTTCGTTGCGACATTTGGTGCCGCTGATATAACAACTCCATCCGTTTGTTACCAGAAGTTTTGCGCTGAACCCCTCGGAGTGTCCGCGACACCGTTGGCGGTGTTCACCATCTGGATGCCCCCGCGCACTTTTTCGATGGCGATGGGCCACGGGAATTGCCGCAAATAAAGATACGCCTCCTTCACCTGCGCCCGATGCGTCCAGTCTGCCCGCGAAATTTTGCGGCTTTCAAACGCGCTGAGAAATGCCTGATCATCCATGCGAACAATAGGCCAGAGAAGGTGGGTGCTGCTCAACAGAATTGCAGCGCGGCAAACGGGAAGTCACGGCTTTTGGTTTGCTGAATAGGTTGCACAATG
>JBDSLX010000004.1:0-17537 GCA_039916145.1 Verrucomicrobiota bacterium
GCTCTTTATTCCGACCTTTTCAGTCCACCAAAAAAAAAGGAATTGGCATTGGGATGTTTCAATGCAAGATGATTGTGGAAGCCCATCGCGGTCGGATTGAAGTGCAAAGCGAACTTGGCCAGGGCACTGCCTTCCGCGTGTTGCTACCAACGACAAAAACAGGTTCATGAATCCAAAACTTCTTATCATTGACGACGACGAAGAAATTCGCACCCAGATGAAATGGGCGCTCAACGCTGACTATGAAGTGCATCTCGCTGAGGATCGTCTCAGCGCTCTGGAATTGTTTCGTGAATATCGTCCGCAGGTGGTGCTGCTCGATCTGGGACTTCCTCCTCATCCGGGAACGCCGGAAGAAGGGCTTGCCACCTTGTCAGAAATTCTCGCTCAGGACAGTTCCGTTAAGGTTATTATCGTGTCCGGCCAGGGCGAAAAGGACAATGCGCTTCAGGCCATTGGTGCCGGAGCCTACGATTTTCTAACCAAGCCGGCGGAGTTGGAAGAACTCAAAGTCATTCTCAAGCGGACGTTTCATGTCGCTGGCCTGGAACGCGAATTCAAACAGTTGCAGAAGCGGCTCACCAGCGATTCTTTCGAGGAAATGTTGGGAACCAGCTCCCAAATGCAGAGTGTTTTCAGTCTCATCCGTAAGGTGGCGACCACGGACGCACCCGTTCTCGTTTTGGGCGAAAGCGGCACCGGTAAGGAAATGGTTTCTCTGGCCATCCATAGACGGAGTACGCGAAAAGAAGGGGCCTTCGTGGCGATCAACTGTAGTGCGATTCCAGAAACGCTTTTGGAAAGTGAATTGTTTGGGCATGAGAGAGGAGCATTCACGGGCGCGCATGTGCAAAGAAAAGGGCGGATTGAATCCGCTAACGGTGGCACTTTATTTCTGGACGAAATTGGCGAACTCCCGCCGCCGATCCAGGTCAAACTTCTTCGGTTCCTTCAGGAACAACGCATCGAGCGCGTCGGCGGCAGACAGGAAATACAAGTGGACACACGAGTCATTTCGGCCACTCATGTCGATTTAAAAAAAGCGATTGTCAGCGGACGCTTTCGCGAAGATTTATATTACCGTCTCGCGGTTGTTGTGGTCAATCTGCCGCCGCTCTGCAAACGGGAAAATGACATCCACATGATTGCTCAGGAATTATTGCGTCGCTATTCCACCGAAATCGGTAAAAATGGACTTTCATTCGAGCAGGAGGCGATCAAAGCGATGAATCGCTATTCCTGGCCAGGAAACGTTCGTGAGATGCAAAATCGGGTCAAGCGAGCCGTCATAATGGCTGAAAAAAAGCGAATCACCACTGCTGACCTGGAATTGGAAAGTGCTCCTGCCTCTAACACCCCGTCCGCCTCCGTTCTCAAAGAGGCCAGAGAAGCGCTGGAGCGGGAAATGGTCCTTGCTTCTTTGCAAAAACATTCGGGCAAAATCACGCCGGCGGCTGCGGACTTGGGCATTAGTCGCCCAACGTTTTATGAACTGATGGACAAGCTGAAGATCGACCGAACTGGCCGCGAATTAAAGACCGGACTATAAGGGAAAAAATAACGCATGCTGCATTCAAAAATCCTTAATGCGTTTTCTCTCGCTTTGTTTTGTGGAATTGTCGATATAGGGCACGCACCTAAAAATTGTTATGAAACAGAAATTTACTTGTAAAAAATCGGGGCTTGGACTGGACACAGCATCGCTGCGGTCAGAACGATTGCGCAGATGTATTGCCGGAGGTTTAAACTGGGTAATCGTTGTGATAGCTTTCTGTTGGCTTACTACAGGATGTCAAACTCATGATCCGGACAAACGGATTTTCGAAATTTATGACTCGGTCGGCAAAACCGGCTTTAAAGCAGATTCGGAGGCTTCAACAAGGCTCACCCTTCGAGAAGGCGACGTGGTAAAACTCACCTTTCCCAGCGCGCCCACTTTGAATACATCCCAGGTCATTCGTCGCGATGGTAAAATGTCCTTGCAGATGATCGGTGAGGTCAATGCAGCGGGTCGCACTCCAAAGGAACTGGAAACTGAAATTCTTAATCTCTACGCGCCGCAATTGTTGACCAAAGAAGTAAGTCTTACCGTTGAGTCTTCCACTTTCCCTGTTTTTGTGACGGGGGCAGTTCTGCGACCCGGAAAGATCGTAGTGGATCGGCCACTCACTGCCCTTGAGGCAGTCATGGAAGCGGGTGGTTTTGATCATACAAAAGCCAATATAAAAGCGGTGAACGTCATCCGGCAGGAAAATGGGCAATTCAAGAATTACAAAGTTAACCTGAAACTCCCTCTGACTGGAAAAGCAAGTGATCCTTTCAATTTAAAACCGTCCGATATTGTTTTTGTGCCCGAACGATTTTCGTGGTTTTAATTTTCGGCGAGGCTTTCGGGCCGCAAAGATTCTCATCTTCCGATTGGAATCGCCTTCCGTTATAGCATTGCATGGGAGTAAGAGAACAGTTGCCAGACCCCTTTGTTACCTTATAGATTCCGCCCAGCCAAGTTCGCCCGTCTTGTTTGCTAAGTAACATTTGAGAAAAACCGCCGGGAAGAGTTATGAAGAATAAGCTGCGCATCCTTCTCATCGAAGACATCGTGGACGATGCCGAACTGATCACGCGGCAACTCTTGCGGAGTGGATTGAATTTTGAATGGCGGTGTGTCGATTCCGAAGCCGCTTTTCTCCGAGAGCTTGAGGGTTTTACTCCGCACTTGATTCTCTCGGATTACAAACTTCCAAAGTTCGACGGCTTGACCGCGCTTTCCATTGCCCGAAAGCAATACCCCGAGATTCCGTTCATCCTCGTGTCGGGATTTTTGGGAGAAGAACTGGCGGTGGAAGCAATGAGAAGTGGCGCGGCGGATTTTGTTTTAAAGGAGCGACTCTGGACAGTGGCGCCGGCGGTGCAGCGCGCCCTCCGCGAAGCTGAAGAACGAAGCAAACGTCGGCTGTCGCAACAAGCAGCGCGGGAGAGCGAATTAAAATTTAGCGCTCTGACGGAAACCCTCCCCGCCATTATCTTCATCCATCAGGACGGCGCGCTGCAATATGTGAACGCCATGGCCGAAGCGATTCTCGGTTATTCCAAAGTGGAATTTGCGGCGAAAAACCTTTTGGAAATTGTGCCTCCAGAATTTCGCAAGCTTGTTTCTGAATTGGTTTTGCCCACGCATCGAGCAGAAACGCAACCCGCCTCCACCCGATGCGAATTTCAAGTGGTCACCCGCGAAGGGAAATTGAAGTGGCTGGATTGCGTCGTCACCGCCATTGCATTCGGCGGCCAGCCTGCAGTCCTCGGCGCGGCTTTTGATATTGACGAACAAAAAAGGACCAACGAACTCCTGCGTGCGCGTGACGAGCAATTCGAGCAGATCACCGGATGTATCCGGGAAGTTTTTTGGATCACCGACGCCGCGAAAAATGAAATGGTTTATGTCAGCCCTGGTTACGAGGAAATTTGGGGACGAACTTGCGAGAGTCTCCGTGCTACTCCGCAAGATTGGGTGGACGCCATTCATCCAGAAGACCAGCAAAGAGTTTTGCGGGCAGCAACCCAAAAACAAATTTGCGGCGATTACGACGAAGTATATCGAGTCGTTCGACCCGATGGATCTATTCGTTGGATACAAGACCGAGCGTTTCCGGTACGAAATGCTGTCGGTGAGATTTATCGAGTCAGCGGAATAGCCGAGGACATCACAGTTCGCAAAGAAGCCGAGGAAGCATTGCGGGAGAGCGAAGACCGTTTCCGCACGCTGTTTGAATACGCGCCTATCGGAATCGCGCTGCACAACGCCAAGGGAGCGTATCTCCAGACCAATCAAACCTATCAGAAAATGGTCGGTTACACGGGGGAGGAGTTGAGCCGGGTTGGGGTCAAAAAAATTACTCACCCCGAAGACGTTGCTGAAGGACAGCGCCTTTTTGGCGAATTGCTCCAGGGGAAGCGCGATTTTTATCGTCGCGAAAAGCGCTATCTCAAAAAAGACGGAGAAATTATCTGGGCGCATTCCACCGCATCGGCGGTGCGGCATCCCACGGGGAAACTGCGTTACATCGTTTCCATGGTGGAAGACGTCACGGAACGTCGGCTGGCCGAAATCAAAAATCGGGCGATCTTGAACGCCATTCCTGATTTTATTTTGCGTGTCGGAAGCAACGGCACGGTCTTGGACTGCAAAGTTCCAAAGATCGCTAATTTTGGAATCAAACCCGAAGAATATATCGGGCAAAACATTTTCGAACGCTTTTCCCCGGAAAAATCCAGGCAACATATCGGGCAAGCTTTGCAAAGCTTCCTAAAAAATGCTTTGCAAACTTCCGAGGTTCAGGTTCTCGGGTTTAAAATGATTGTCAAAGGCGGCCTTCACGATTTTGAAGCGCGGGCCGTGGCCAGCGGAAAGGATGAAGTTCTGGCCATCATACGGGACACCACCGAGCAAAGCCGACTGGAAAAGGAGGTCTTGGAAATCAGCGAGCGGGAACAACGCCGCATCGGACACGATTTGCATGATGAATTGGGACAATTTCTCGGCGCCATCGCATGGAAGGCCAAGATGCTGGAACAAACGCTGGACGAAAATTCAAACGCACTGGCCCCCTCGGTCACGGAGATTGTGAAAATGGTTAATCAAGCCATCCGACAAACCCGCGACCTCGCCAAAGGACTTGATCCAGTGGGAATTGTTTCAGATGGGCTGGTTTCCGCTCTCAAGCAATTGGCCCGGGACACGGAAGAAGCTTTCTCAATCTCCTGTTCCAGTAATGGGGACGAATCCTTTCCCCACTTGGATCAAACCAAGGGAGTTCAGCTTTACCGCATTGCCAAAGAAGCGGTTCATAACTGTCTGAGACATGCGAACGCCGACCGCATTCAAATCCAATTGACTCAGGAGATGGGTCGCATCATTCTCACGGTCAAAGACACCGGGGTAGGGTTCCGTTTGGATTCTGCTGCCAACGCAGGTTTAGGTTTTCACATTATGCAATACCGCGCCCGCTCCATCGGCGGATATTTGGAAATTGATTCGCGCTTGAATCAGGGATCGGAAGTTCGCTGTGTCGTCCCTGTTTCTGCTGAAACATTGGTTGACTTCAAAAAATAGAAAAATGAAAGGCCCGGGCATCGAACTCTCGTCAAAAAAACGCATCTTCGTCGTGGATGATCATCCTCTGTTCCGCGAAGGGCTGGTGCAGTTTATTAATCGGCAGGATGATTTGGCATGCTGTGGGGAAGCCAGCAGCGCGGCTTCCGCACAAGCCACCGTAGCTTCTCCCAACCCCGATTTGGTGATCCTCGATCTTCGACTGGAAAACAGCGATGGTTTGGAACTGATTAAAAATTTTCAGGCGCAATATCCGGCCCTGCCGGTTCTAGTTCTGTCGCAAATGGACGAAAACCTTTACGCCGAACGAGCCTTACGCGCCGGCGCAAAAGGATATGTGATGAAATCCGAAGCGACCGAGGAAGTCTTGACTGCGGTTAGAACGGTTTTGGGCGGTGACCTTTATGTCAGCCGCAAAATTTCAATCTTAATTCTGCACCGCCTGCTGGAAGCCAAGCCAGAGGGACGCAACAAAGGGGTCGATTGTTTGACTGACCGGGAACTACAGGTTTTTCAGATGGTGGGGGCGGGAATGAATACCAAGAAAGTCGCATCGAACTTGAGTTTAAGCACCAAGACAATTGAAACTTATCGCGAGAACATCAAAAACAAACTGGGATTGCGGAACGCCAAAGAACTCGTTGACGAAGCGACCCAATGGGTGCGAGGCGCCGCGCCGAACGAACCTTCATCCTCTTCGTTTCTTCCAAATAGCAGTGACAGTGTCGGGCCTAAAGATTCCAATTAATCGTCTATCACCGGATCTTGCAATAGCCCGAATATTCCGTTTGCAGCGTCGTAGCGCAGGTTTCCAACCTGTTGTATCGCCGATTTCCAATCGGCAGGGCGTGGCAATCAGAAGCGCGCTTGAACGATCGAGCCTCTGCGGGTTGGATACCCGCGATACAGCAGATTAGAAATCTGCGCTACGGCCCTAAAGCAAAATCCGGATATCAACAAAATGGCGTGGCAAACTCAGCATGGGCTTTTTTTAAGGCGCGGTTTTTTACTCCCATCATTTTTGCCTATTCTATATCTTATAGCGTTGGCAAAATGAAGCGCTGGTTAGCCGAGACATCCGCGCGAATGCGTTTCGCTGAGAATTTTTTCCGGAAAAAGCTTGGGATGCGACAAAGCTTGCGAAATTTTTTCATCAATTTACCTTGTCAACGATGACTGCAAAAGTAATTGACGCAACCAGCCACAACCGAATTTCTGCACTCGGCCAACGTGTTTTGGCGGGCGACCAAATTTCACGCGAAGAAGCTCAATTTCTTTTCAACATTGATAACACCGCTGATATTTTCGATTTAATCGCGTGGGCGAATCGGATTCGCGAACATTTTAAGGGAAACAAAATCCACCTTTGTTCGATTGTGAATGCGAAGGCGGGCGCTTGTTCGGAGAATTGCAGCTTTTGCGCGCAATCTTCGTTTCATCAAACCGGCTCGCCAAAATACGGGTTTGTTGATCCTGAACCAGTGGTTGAAGCCGCGAACGAGGCAAATCAAAATCAAGTAACAGCGGTGGGGTTGGTGGCGGCGTGGAAAGGTTTGAAGGAAGGTCCCATGCTCGATGAAGTTTGCGACCGAATTCGCGAACTGGCGAAGACCGGCAAGACCCGTCCGGACGCTTCGTTAGGAATCATCAAGAGTCAGGCGGTGGCGGATCGATTGAAGGAGGCTGGTTTGGAATGTTACGGACACAATTTGGAAAGTTCGCAACGCTTTTTCCCGAAACATTGCACGACGCACACTTATGAAGATCGGGTGGAAACGATTGGCTATTTGAAAAAGGCGGGGCTGAAAATTTGTTCCGGTGGAATTATCGGTATGGGCGAAACGCGGGAAGATCGGTGCGATCTTGCTTTTTCTTTGAAGGAAATCGGGGCAAATGTTGTTCCGATAAATATTTTGAACCCCATCAAAGGCACGCCCTTTGAAAATGTTCCGCCGCTGCCGCCGCTGGAAATTTTGAAAACGATTGCCTGTTTCCGCTTCATTTTGCCACGTCAGGAAATCATGATCGCCGGTGGACGCACGGTCAATTTGCGCGACATGCAAAGCATGATTTTCACAGCGGGCGCGAGCGCGTTGATGGTCGGAAATTATCTCACGACATTGAATCAACCAGTAGAGAAAGATTTGCAGATGCTTAAAGACCTTGGCCTCGATCCGAATTGGGACAAGCACGATTTTGCCGATCAAAATGAAAATGGCTGCGACAGCGAAAGCTGCGAAAGCAAAGTTGCCGCCGCCTGCGCGATTTGATAATTTATTTTCATGCCGGTTCAAACCCAACATCGTTTCACCGTGAAGGAATATTACCGCATGGCGGAGACAGGCGTTTTGCGGTCCGATGCGCGGGTGGAATTGCTCGATGGGAAAATTATTGATATGTCACCGATTGATCCATTTCACGGCGGCTTGGTCAAGCGCTTGAGCCGACTCTTCAACCTCAAAGCCAAAGGGCGCTGGACAGTTTCCACTCAGGACCCTGTCCGCCTCGACGACCTCTCCGAACCGCAACCGGACGTGATGCTGCTCAAGCCCTCGCCGGATGATTACACCAGCCACCATCCGCAGGCGGGCGATGTGTTTCTGCTGGTTGAAGTTTCTGACACGACGATGGACTATGAACGCGCGGAAAAACTTCCGGCTTACGGATGCGCGGGCATTGTCGAAGTTTGGATTGTGAATCTCCATGAGGAGACGATTGAAATTTATCGCGAGCCACACTTCACCGGCTACGGTTCAAAAATCGTGTTGCACACTGGCGAGGAAGCTGTGTTTCAGGCATTCCCAGATGTCTCGGTAAAAGTGGGGGAATTGTTGAAGCGTTGAATCGGCCGTCGAAAGATTTGCAGATCAACAATGATTAATACCATGGAATCGAAAAAAGATTCAGGCGGTTATCAAGGCGAGCCGATCGACATTCAAAGCGTTCTCGAAGAAGTCAAGGCGCTGACAGAAAAGTCTGGCTGGAGACATGATTCCATCAAAGTCGCGAGCGAGAATGCATCCGGCGGCGTCGAGTTGGTCGCCTATCATCGCATCAGCAAGCCTTCGCTGCATCGTGTTTATCTTTCGACCGGGATTCACGGCGACGAACCGGCTGGGCCTCTCGCGGTCGTGCAATTATTAAAAGAAAATGTCTGGCCGCAGGGTGTCGATATTTTTTTGTGCCCGTGCTTGAACCCAATGGGTTTTTCACTGAATCGTCGCGAAAACGAAAAAGGAATTGATCTCAATCGCGACTATCGGGATTTGCAAACCAACGAAACTCGCGGACACACCGAATGGCTGCGACGCAAACCGCGTTTTGATGTCAGCGTTTCTCTGCATGAAGATTGGGAGGCCAAAGGATTTTACATCTATGAACTCAATCCAGACGACCAACCGTCGTTTGCCAAAAAAATCATCAGCCGCGTCGCGGAAATTACTCCAATCGATCGCAGTTCGACCATTGACGGATGGCCTGCGGAAAATGGCGTGATTCATCCCGACAAAGATCCATTCGACCGCCCGCAATGGCCCGAAGCGCTTTTTTTAATCACCAACAAAACGCGGCTTTCCTACACATTGGAATCGCCGTCAAGCCTGCCCATCCAGACGCGAGTCGCTGCGCATGTGAAAGCGGTGCGGGCAGTTTTGGATTCAATCACCGAGCATCCGGTACTGAAACCAGAATAGATTGGTTCATCTCACCGGCCTAGGAATACGCTTCAACCCCCAAGCACGAGCAAATCAGATTGCGATCCCCGAAAACATTGTCGATGCGCCCGACGCTCGGCCAAAATTTATTTTCCCGCGTCCACTTGGTGGGAAAGGCTGCTTGTTCGCGCGAGTAAGGGTGATTCCAATTATCACTCACGACTGCTTCAGCGGTGTGCGGCGCATTTTTAATTACGTTTTTTTGTTTGTCCACTTTGCCGGATTCGATTTCCAAAATTTCCGCGTGAATGGAAATCATCGCTTCGCAAAAACGGTCGAGTTCTTCCTTCGATTCACTTTCCGTCGGCTCAATCATCATCGTGCCGGGGACGGGAAACGAAATGGTCGGCGCGTGAAATCCATAATCCATCAAGCGTTTGGCGACATCTTCGACACTCACACTTTTGAACTGCCGCAAATCGACGATGCATTCATGCGCCACAAATCCGCTCACGCCTTTGTAGAGAATCGGGAAAAATGGATTGAGCCGGTGCGCCATGTAGTTTGCGTTGAGAATTGCCATCTTCGTTGCTTCGGTCAAACCGCTCCCGCCCATGAGTGAAATATAAACCCATGAAATTGGCAGAATACTCGCGCTGCCCCACGGCGCGGCGGCGACCGCGCCAATTGGATTTTCTCCACCGAGATTCACCACCGGATGTCCGGGCAAAAATTCAACAAGATGTTCGACGACGCCGATAGGTCCCATGCCCGGCCCGCCGCCGCCGTGCGGAATGCAAAAGGTTTTGTGTAAATTCAAATGGCAGACATCCGCACCCATATCGCCAGGCGAACACAAGCCGACTTGCGCGTTCATGTTCGCGCCGTCCATGTAAACCTGCCCGCCGTGGTCGTGAACAATTTTGCAAATCTCGCGAATGTTTTCTTCAAAAACTCCGTGGGTTGACGGATACGTGACCATCAGCGCCGCCAGATTATTTTTGTGCGTAGAGGCTTTCGCGCGTAGATCGCTGACATCGATGTTGCCATGACGATCACAAGCAACCGCGACGACTTCCATTCCGGCCATCACGGCGCTCGCCGGATTTGTGCCGTGCGCGGAAGTTGGAATCAGACAAATATTGCGGTGAATTTCTGCGCGGCTTTCGTGATATTTTCGGATGACGAGCAATCCCGCGTACTCGCCTTGCGCGCCGGCGTTGGGTTGCAAGGAAACGCCTGCGAACCCGGTAATTTCCGCAAGCCACTGTTCGAGTTGACGAAAAACAATTTGATAACCACGGGTCTGATTCAAAGGCGCGAACGGATGAATTTTTGAAAACTCCGGCCACGACACGGGGAACATTTCCACCGTCGCATTGAGTTTCATCGTGCAGGAGCCGAGCGGAATCATCGAAATCGTGAGTGACAGATCTTTGGATTCGAGCCGCTTGATGTAACGAAGCATTTCCGTTTCGGAATGGAATTTATGGAAAACCGGATGTTGGAGAAATTTCGATTTACGAATGGCGAATGGCGAATTGGAAAAAAGCGTCTCGGACATTTCCGGCATCAAATCTCCGAGCGCAAAAGCAGGCGGCTTGCCTTCATTGAAAACAGAAAGAATATCCACGAGATCTTTTTCCATCGTGGTTTCGTCGAGGGAAATGCCGAGAGTATGCGCATCGAAAACACGAAAATTCATGTGATGCGCTTCGGCGAGTTTTACCAGGTCAGCGCTGGACTTGGAACCGAGTTTGACTTGGAGGGTGTCGAAGAATGTGCTGCCAGCATCTTGCTGGATGTCGGGTTCGGACTGCCAGCGGGACGCTGGCAGCACGTTGCTCCCGCCAATTTCGTATCCCAGTTTTTTCAAACCGTGCGCGAGAGTTTTCGTGAGCAAATGAATTCGTTGCGCGATGCGTTTCAACCCTTCCGGCCCGTGATACACCGCGTACATCGAGGCCATGTTCGCGAGCAACGCTTGCGCCGTGCAAATGTTGCTGGTGGCTTTTTCCCGGCGAATATGTTGCTCGCGTGTTTGCAACGAAAGGCGCAATCCCGGTTTGCCATTAGAATCTTTGGAAACGCCAATCAAACGCCCGGGCATCTGTCGTTTGTAAGCGTCGCGAGTCGCGAAATACGCAGCGTGCGGCCCGCCATAACCGAGCGGAACACCGAAACGTTGCGCACTGCCGACTGCGACATCCGCGCCAAAATCTCCGGGGGGGTTCAATAACGTGAGTGCAAGCAAATCCGCCGCGACGACGAACAACGCACCCGCGCTGCGAATTTGTTTGGAAAAACTTTCGTAATCGTAAATCGCGCCGTCCGTGGCCGGATATTGCACGAGCACGCCAAAAACTTTCTCGGTCGCGACAAAACTTTGATGATCGCCAACCATGATTTCGATGTGCAACGGTTTGGCGCGGGTCTGAATTACGTCAATGGTTTGCGGGTGACAAAGTTCAGAGACAAAAAAAACATTTCGCTCTGGTTTTACATTTTGGCAGAGATGCATCGCTTCTGCCGCAGCGGTCGCTTCATCGAGCAGCGAAGCGTTGGCGATTTCCAGGCCCGTCAAATCGGAAATCATCGTCTGAAAATTCAGCAGCGCTTCGAGACGGCCTTGGGAAATTTCCGCCTGATACGGTGTGTATTGCGTGTACCAACCGGGATTTTCCAAAATATTTCGCTGGATCACTGGTGGCGTGATGCAATCAGAATAGCCCATGCCGATGAACGAGCGGAAAATCTGGTTCTTCGATGCAATTGCGCGCAACTCTGTCAGCACCGCATGTTCGCTCACGCCTGCTGGAAGATGCAGCGGCCTTTTCAAACGAATTTGTTGCGGAACAACTTTATCAATGAACTCATCGAGGGCAGTGCAACCGAGTTCATGCAACATGGCCGCCGTTTCATCTGCGCTAGGCCCAATATGGCGATGAACAAATTTATCGGTGGAAGAAAGCGAGGCGTGAGGGCTGGAGTTCAATGAATTTTCTTTCGAGTCCGGGATGAGAATTTCGTCAGGCGAAAATGTCAGCGCTTCAGACATGCGCTGAAATTAAAATCCCGCCGCCGCAAATCAAGTTGGTTTTCCAAAATGTTATTGAGCGAGTCTATAAAAAAAGAAGCCGAAATGAATTTCGGCTTCAGTATTATGTTTGGGCGACGTGACGCTCGATACGCTTACTTGTCCACCGCATCTTTGACAGCGTTGCCAGCATCTTTGGCTGCGTCTCCCGTTTTCTCGGCCGCTTTATCCAGGTTTTCGCCAACTTTTTCGGCTGGCCCTTTTTTGCAGCCCGCCAGCGTCAAAACGCCAAGGAGAGTGGCAACCATCAACAGACTTTGAATCATTTTCATTTTTAACTTTCGTTTGTTTGAATTAAACCAACGGTCAAAGCAGACTGTGTTATTCCGGGATTAACAAGAATTTCCTGATAAAATTCTTGGCCGCGATTTCATAACTTGGCCTTCAACGCGAAGAGTCAACGGTGTCACCGGGTTGATGGAGCCAGAGGCAGAGCTGTGGTAATTTTTGATTATGAGCAAGGCATTTACAAAGGAAGACGATGCGGTTGAAGAAACCATTTCCAGGCCGCAATCCTCACCGTTACCTCCGGGAGTGAAAAATTATCTGACGCGGGATGGCGCCCAACGAATGCAGGATGAGTGGAATCGGCTGATTCAAATCGAACGCCCGCGTGTCGCTGCTTTGCCTGATGCGAGCGAGGCAAAACGTGAAACGCAACTCGTGGATCAAAGGATTGCTTATCTGGGTCAAAGCCTGCAATCGGCGGAAATTGTGCCGCACCCTTCGGCGCCGGAAGACGTGGTTCGATTTGGCGCGACCGTCAAGGTGCGGAACAGAGCAGGGGAACAATCGCAATATCGCATCGTGGGAATTGACGAAACCGATCTGGATGAAAACTGGGTGAGTTGGCGTTCGCCGATCGCGCGCGCCTTGCTCAACGCGCGGTTGGGCCAGCGGGTGAAATTTCGATTTCCGGCGGGCGAGGATGAGTTGGAAATTGTGGGACTCAGTTACGAATAAAAGCGGCCAATGATTTACTGTTCCTGCACGCGATAGAAGCGTTGCTCATTCGTTAAAGCGTCAAAAAATTCAAACGGCCTGTTCGTCATTACGAAATTTGCCACTTCCGTCCAATCGACCAGATTGGTTGACGCCTGAATGGAATAACTGCTTCCCGGTTGCCCGTCCAAAAACATTTGAATTTGGTTGGACGAAATGGCTGCCGCCGAAAATTTCAATGGCACAATGACGGTCAAAGTCGCGTTGGAACTGCTGGCAGTTCCAAGAAAGTTGGAAACCAGGACGCCGTAATCTCCCTCGTTGGCAAGCTGAACATTGGTCAGGGGTAAAAGAGAATTCGTCGCCCCAAAAATATTTGTCCCGTTGAAAAGCCATTGATAATTCAGCGGCGCAGAACCCGAAGCGCTCACGTTCAACGTTACATCATTTGAAATAGTGACGCTTTGCGTCAGCGGATGGGCAGTGATGGTGGGCGGGGTGTTAACGATTAAAGTCGCGTTGGAACTTGTGCTGGTTCCGGTGCTGTTCGTTACGATTACAGAATAACTTCCCGAATCCGAAAGCTGAACATTGGTCAGAGTCAGCGAAGCAGTCGTCGCGCCGGAAATATTTGTTCCGTTGTAGCGCCATTGATAATTCAACAGTTCGTGACCGGCAGCAGTGACGGTGAAGGTTGCATTTGAACTCGGATTAACCGCCTGACCGATTGGTTGCGCGATGATTTTTGCCGGTGTGAAAAACTTTAAAATGTCGGCCATGTATTCATTTTGGCGCGTGGCGCTGGTCATCGTTTCAAATGGAAAACCAAAATAGACGACTCGTCCTGCGCCGCCGGAACTGTATTGAACCGCCGCGACGTTCGTCGTGCCGCTGTAATAAAGTGCCGGCGTTGCTCCGGTTCCGAACGGAGTAAGAATGTCAGGATATTGCACCCAATAAATTCCTTTGGTGCCGTTGTCAAAAACGCCGCTGCTTCTGCCGTTGAAAATTGATCCGCTGACGGCAATGGCGGTGTAAACATGTGAATCATCGTTGGTGTCACTGCCAAAATCAGAATGTAAATAGGTATTATAAAAAGTGCGATCCGCCGCCGTCGGGCCGGAGGCGCGGTCGAGGTCCCAACCAATTTCGGAACCGGAAACAAACAGATGTCCACCCGCGTTCAGAAAAGTCTGCACTTTGGTTTGCTCGGTCGCACTGAGTGTTTCACTACTGGTGGATTCCTGGCCGCAGCCCCAAATCACAATGGGATAATTTGTCAGCACGATTAATCCGCTGGAGATCGCTTCATTTTGGCAAGTGTCAAAAGCCATTCCGTAAGCGGCAATCGATTTTCCGTGCGGCACGACGTAATTGAAAGCGTTGACGTTTCGCGGCCAGACGCGCTCGATGATCCCCGTTGGCCCTGGCGGATCCCAATTCTGTCGAGTCGTGTCCTGGCGCAAATTTGTGGTGCGATCAAATCGGTCAAACGCATTCACGTATAAAACTTTTGGCGTGCTTGTCGAGACGGCGCGGCAACCGACGACTTCCGATGGAAACGATTGCCCACCGGCATTGGCGGCGGCGACTTGAAAATAATAATCGGTGTTAGCGGCCAGATTTGAAATGGTGTAGCTGGTGATGTTGCCGACGGAAATTGGATTTCCAAAACCGTAACCGTTGGTCGAACGACAAATCACATAATTGGTCGGCGCGCCGCTGCCACCGCTGGCGACCGGTACCGCCCATTGGAGATTTATGTTTCCGTTCGTTGCGCCAAAAGCGCGGACATTGGCCGGCGGCTCGGGCAGATAAACCAGAGGATTGCCGTCGAACTCATTCATATAGCGGAGGACGCCGTGCAACATTCCTTTGGCCACCGCAGCGCGAACTTTGGAATCGCGCAACAACGGCGCGTCCTGAACATTGTCGTGAAACGCAACCTCCATAATCGTCGCATCCATTTCATTGGTAAAAAGACCATTGCTCACTTCAGCATAGCTGCCCGCCAGCGTTTGCGCGTTGCGACTGTACCATGGAAACTCCAATTGCGAACTGAGCGCAATGAGATCGTTTTCGACTTCCGTCACACAAAGTTGGGCGAGTCTCAATTGGTTGGGGGTGGGATTACTGGAATGAAGCAAGCCGACCGCGCCGCGTGCGCTCGCCGTGTTGGTAATTCCGGTCGTTGCGTTTGAATGAAAGCTAAGGTGAACGCGTTTAAACATATTCGTCACCGTGCTGTTATTATTCATCTCCACGGACATACGCGGTGGCGTGTTCCATGAATCGGATTCGTCAGTCGCGCCAGCATCATAAAGACTATTGGTCTGGCCGACACCGATTCCGGCTTGGACCCAGTAGCGACAGTTTTCATCTTCACGCGGATAATCCGAAACGCCGCCGCCACGATCAATGGATCCCATGCCGTTGCCAAAACGAATTCCATCAGCAAAGGCGTAGGTCCCTTGCGCGGTGCCGCGAAGATTGCTGATGACAACGGCGCCATTCAGCGAATTGGAACCTTGATTGAAATAATATTCGCCGAGATAAACCCAACCGTTGCCAACCATGTGATGCGGAATGCGGACTTGCGATTCGCCTCCGGTATGCTTGATGCGATAAAGTTGATCGCCGCGATCCAATCCGTGCCGCACCCATGTATAGACGGGATAAAATCCCATTTGTGGAATATTCGGCGTATAAGTTGCGGTGGCAGTTTCCGTGTTCGCAAGGCTCGCGTAGAGGTAAGAAACCACATCGCTCGCGGAACCGAAATAGGGCTGGGCGGTGCTAATGTTCCAGATTCCTGAATAGGTGACGTTCGGACTGTCCTGATTCAAAACCGCTTCGTTGGTCTGATGATTGAGCGGGCGAAAGGCCACAACCGTCGCGCCCGCGTTGAAACAATATGCTGCCAGGAAACTTAGTTGATCTATATTTCCGTAATCTTCGTTCATCTCAATCAGCGGCGACGGACGCAGTACCCGCCACGGCGGGGAAAAATTCGGATCATAAGTCCAGCCGTGTCCGGCGTTCATGAAAACGATGCGCCCGCTAAGCGCTCCGATGGGTTGTGCGACTGCTGGCCCAATGGGACCGAAAGCGTCCGCGGGTGCAAGAGGGAAATTTAGCTGAGTCTTGGCGGTCGGCGTTTCAACGAAGTCATCAGCCGACTGCACGAGAGCCAGCAGATTCGTGTCTTCGCCTGAAAAATGAGCCAACGCGGGATGAGTCGAAATCAAAATCGACGCAAGCACTACGAATGACAAAACAAAATCGCGCAACATTTAACAGACCATTGCATGTTTTGGTCCTCGCTACAATCTTCAAGAATTCTTGGATGAAACAAACGGAGCGCGACCCCTGCGGTCTTTTTTCTTTTTAAACTGTTTTTTCCCCCAGACTAATCCCGGCTTTTTCTTCGCAATTCTCGCGGTGAAGCGTCCTCCGCCATAATATCTTCATCGAAAGAACTTGCTCCGTAATACGCGAACACTTTTTTTTCCAACTGCGGGGTCAATTCCCCTCCGCATTCCAGGCACGGAGCCTTCCGCACTTTTTCCTTGGTAAATTGCACGGTGACGTAGGATTTCCTTTCGTCCAATTCCGCCCCTTTGGCAGGAAGAAGATGCGTTTTGTCGAGAAGTTCCTCGACGTCGATTCCCAACAAAACGGGGGTTCCGTCTGGAGAATCCCAAAAGCAGGCAAGGGTACCGATGGGAGTCGCTTGGGGATCAACCACTTCTTCCCCGAGGAAATCTTCTAATGTTTCCGAGTCAGTGATCATGACTTGAGAATGTCGCTGCGCGAAAAGTTAGCAAGCGGGAAGAACCCTTGTTGATAATTCGGCGAAACCTGTAATGGTCGAAAAAGATTGAAAAGTCATCGCCTTTGGCAAACCGCTCACATGCCACAGGCTTATTGGGCATTTCGGTTGATCGAAAAGCGCGGTGCCACAAGCTTTTCCATTCACCGAAGCGATAACAAACCAATGGAACCATCGAAAAAAAATTCAGAGAAAAACTTCCTGCTCTCGATGCCCGATTCGTCAATTCCGTGATGGCAACACTGGAGTTATTTGCGGCAAACCAGCGGCTTTCGCGAAAATAAAAATTGCCGCGATAAAAAAGTTTTCGGTAAGCGCATGGCGAAGTTTCTAACCAACGGGTGATTCAAAAGAAAACGCTTATCCACTCAAGAACCGGCCATATACATGAAGAAGATTGAGGAAGCAGATAAGGCTAAAAAACAGCCTTCAGAAAAATTCCTCTCTGCCCGCCACCCGGCGGAGCAGAAAGGGGTGCATGAAACCGGTTTACTTACCAGCCGGAATAAAACGCTTCGCGGCGATGCTCGGCATCGTGATGATATTGTTCGTGCTGATGTTCCAAATTGTGATGGAGATCCTCGTGTCGCTCAAATGCGCGCGAGCCGTTGTAGTAACCTGAGCTATAGCTTTCACCGCGATAAACCGGTTGAGGTCGAACGTAAACAGGAGCCGGGGCGCAATGCTGTTGAGGCACCACGATTACTCTTTCACGACTGCGGTGATGATGATGGCTGTCGCTCAATGAAAACCCGAATGAAACCCCAGCTTGCGAGGAAGCCAGCCCAACGCCCATGAACAGGACTGCGGACATAATGAGTTTTTTCATATTTTGTTAAACGCGGCTTGTTTATTGACCGCTACAACATTGGACGATGACGAAGTTTTCTCATTCATATCTTT
>JBDSLX010000005.1:0-1820 GCA_039916145.1 Verrucomicrobiota bacterium
TCGCTTGTCCTTGCGCATTTATTCTCGCGACACCGACTGCGATGGTCGCCGCACTTTCCGCCGCAGCGCGTTTGGGAATTTTGATCAAGAACGTCGCGGACATCGAGCTCGCAGCGAAAATTAACGCATTTGTTTTCGACAAAACCGGAACGCTCACCACTGGAAAACTCGCCGTGAGCCGACTCGCTCCGCTGGGCGAAACTGCTCCAGCTGAATTGTTGCGCGTCGCGGCATCTGCCGAAAAATACAGCAATCATCCAACGGCAAAGGCACTCGCGCAATTGGCCGAAGAAGCGGGCGTGCCGTTGCCTGAGCCGAAGAACTTTTCTGAAACTGCCGGACTTGGAATCAAAGCGGAAGTTGATGGCAGCGTGGTTGTCATTGGCCGCGCGCAATGGTTGAAGGACAATGGAATCGCCGACGATTTCACAAGCTCGGTTGATTTAAAAGAGGCCGAAGGATTCAGCCTGATTTACGTCGCGCGAAATGGAAAATGCATCGGTTGGGTTGGTTTGCAGGACGAGACGCGCCATGAAGCCACTGAGTCATTGACGCAGTTGAAACAAGCTGGCGTGCGACGAATCGCGATGGTCAGTGGAGATCGCCAGCCCGTCGCAGCCCGCGTCGCGCGCGAAATCGGTTGCGAAGAAGTCGTCGCCGAATGTCTGCCGCAAAACAAAGTGGAATTTGTACGGGCGTTGAAAGCGAAAGGCTACCGCGTCGCAGTGGTTGGCGATGGCGTGAACGACGCTCCCGCTCTCGCTGCGGGCGACATTGGCATCGCAATGGGCGCGGCTGGAAGCGAAGTCGCCATTCACAGCGCAACAATTGCGTTGATGAATAACGATCTCCGTCGTTTGCCGTTCCTCGTAAAACTTTCGCGCCAAACGCGCGCTGTGATTAACCAGAATTTTCTGCTGGGAATTTTATTCGTGATCGGCGGTCTTGTTCTCGCGGCGTTCGGCTACATCAATCCAATTGTCGCGGCGATTATGCACGTGGTCGGCTCGCTCATCGTTGTTTTCAACAGCTTCCGTTTGGTGCGACAAGGCGAAGAACTTGAACCATATCAAGCCGTTGCTGCCGAGTCGCACGATCACGACCATAAAACGCCGCCGGTGGAATTGAATCCGAAGCTGGCTTAGATGAAAAATTACTGATACTTTTCACTTATGAGCGCAAGCGAAGTCATTACTGAAATCAACAATCTGCCAGCTAAAGAGCAGGAGCAGGTTTTCTCGTTTCTCGCGCAAAAGATTATTGCCAAACGCGACACGGAAGCGAAGACGTCGTTGGGGGAAAAACTTTCTTTCGATGAGGCTTGTGAAGTGGTGTTTCGTGAGAACCGCGAACTCCTGGGATTGTTGGCCAAGTGAATGAACAGAATGAACCGATCTTTTTGTCGCTCGACGAGGTGCTGCGGCTTCATGCGAAAAGTTTGGCTGAACATAGCGGAAGCGACGGCATTCGTGAGCTTGGATTAGTTGAATCAGCTTTGGCTTCGGCGAAAAACACGTTTCATTATTTGAAAGGAGACCTGTTTGATATTGCAGCGAGTTACGCGTTTCATCTTGCCGAATCCCAAGCCTTCATTGATGGCAACAAACGAACTGCGGTTGCGGCGGCAATGGTTTTTCTCGCGCGGAATGGCGCATATGCCCAACCGCCTAAGTGGGAACTTTATCTGGCGATTATTGCCATTGCAGAAAAGAAAAAGAACAAAACTGATTTGGCCGTAATTTTTCGCAAGTGCGCTGAACAATGAATCAAAACGTATGATTGCCCTCGAATCCAATCCGCAAACTGCGCCCCGCACTCCT
>JBDSLX010000006.1:0-10523 GCA_039916145.1 Verrucomicrobiota bacterium
GGTTTGTCGCGATTGAAAAAATAGGCTGCGCCGGATTCGAGATTGAGCGCGGCACGTCCCTCTTTTTCCGGCGGTTGAATTTCCAACGTCGTTAATTCATAGACGCGCAACACGCTTAAATTGGAAAGTCGCACGGTGGCGCGGCTGCTTTTGCCGGTGCGAAGGCGGTCGCCGATATTCAAAACTTGATTGGTCTGGCCGGGTTGCCAAGTGGCGCTGCCTTTATGCGCCACATCCACTTTGCCAGCGGCGGTGAGCAGGAGAGATTTATTTTCTTCGGAAGCATTTGCAGAAGCAACTTCCGCAGGGGAAGCGCCAATACTAATGAGAAAGAAAAATAAAACTGCGCCTGCCAGTTTTAGGGAAATGTTTTTCGACATAGCAGAATCCGTTTGTTGAGGTGACTTGATCAACGTTTCTATAGCGAAAGGATTTTGGCGGCAAGCAAATGCATTGAAAAAAAGAGTGGATTGTTTGTTGTTTTAAAAAGGAGATAATGTTATTCCAGTCTAAATCCCCATAAAGGTAGTTCGTGAAGCACCAAAAAATTAAATTCGTAATCTTTCTCGCGGCACTCGGAATCGCGCTGACGGCGGCGGCTGACCCTGTCATTAACAACCAGCCGAAAAACCAAACTGTTCCGACAGGAAACGACGCGACGTTTTCCGTGGCTGCCACCGGCAACGGGCCTTTGCAATACCAGTGGATCAAGGACAGCTTCAATATTCCGGGAGCAGTCAGCAATTCGTTCACTTTTTTCAATGCCCAACAACCGGATTCCGGCAGCGTGTTCAGCGTTAGAGTTACGGACCTGGACGGATTTGTGGACAGCATTTCGGTCATTCTTACCGTCGTAAATGGGCCGGTGATTACGGTTCAACCGCAAAGCCAGTTCAACGCCCCCTTCGGAACGAATGGGTTTTTCCATGTCACCGCGCTCGGCACGGGGCCGCTCACTTATCAATGGAAAAAAAATGACGTGGAGATCTTCCCCAACGCACACTACGCGGGTGAAACCACGGCAGATTTGACCATCTTCACTCTGACGTCGGAAGATAATGGCCAATACACGGTCGTCGTGACCGATCCGTTGGATTCGATTACCAGTGAGGTGGCGGTTCTGACAGTTGCTTCATCAGGTGGCGGGCCACTTGCCATCATCACTCAGCCGCAAAGTCATCTCAACGTGCCGGTTGGCACCAACATCACTTTTTTGGTCGAAGCTACTGGCGACGCAAGTTTGCAATATCAATGGCGGCTCAATGGCGTGAATATTTCAAACGCAATTGAAAGTACCTTTTTCATTTCGAATGCGGTGCCTGCGAATGCGGGCAATTACAGCGTGGCGGTTTTTGATTCGACTGGCTCCCTCAATAGCTCGATAGCCAAGTTGACTTTCAATCTTCCTTTCCCACCGTCGCGCGACAATTTTACCAATGCCCTTGCGTTGAATCCAATCGGCGGCATTTTGCGCGGCGATAATGTCAATGCGACGAAAGAACCGGGCGAGCCAAACCATGCCGGCAAACGAGGGGGCAGATCCATTTGGTTTAAATGGACTCCGCAAAATGGAGGCATCGCCACGTTTCGGACGAAAGGCAGCGGTTTGGACACTTTGCTCGCGGCTTACACAGGCAATAACGTTTCGAATCTTGTTCAGGTTCCTTCTTCCATCAACGACGATGATCGCGGCGGATTTTTGACCAGCCAGATTTCATTCAACGCAGTTTTGGGCCAGGAATATAAAATTGCCGTGGATGGTTTTGCGGGAGAGCGTGGAGATGTTGTTCTGGATTGGAATCTGGAAATTACTCCAGATTTATTGCCGACTGTTTTCGTGATGCCGCAGGATCACACGGCGAATCCAGGTCAACCCGTGACTTTGGATTATAATTCTGATTTCGGCCAGGGTACTTGGTTTTTCAACGGCGAACCGACGCCGGTCACAGGGAATTCATTTACCATCAATAATGTGGATGACACAACGGTCGGGACTTACGAGGTGCATATTCAAACCCTGGCCGGGCGCGAAGTCATAACAACTCCATCTCGAGTGCAAATCTACAGCCGATCGGATGGAACGACGGACCCGGCGGCGAAAACTTATGATAAATTTTTTGCCGCAGTCGATGCCTCATCGCCGCCAGGATTTCTGAGAAAGCCCGTGAACGTCGGTTTGGTCAGCGGTTTCACAAGTTCGCAGATTTTCAGCACATTGTCCTCGAGCAAAGACCCTGGCGAACCAAATCATTGCAGCGAACCCGGCGGCGCATCGGAATGGTACGAAGTGCAGGCGACGAATTCAGGCACGCTCCATATTAACACCGATGGAAGCACGTATAATACGGTCTTGGCGATTTATGTTGGGCCGGGAGATAGCTACGCCACGCTTACCAACGTCGCTTGTGACAACAATGTTTCTCCAGCCGGACAAGATCGCGTGCGATTCGCAGCCACACCCGGCATAACTTATTTCATCGCCCTGGATGGCGTGGGCGGCACCAAAGGTTCAGCGCATTTGAATATCAGCCTGGGCAATCCGCCGGTAATTACTTTTCCGCCGACAAATAAAGCTGTGGCTCTCGGTAACAATGCCACTTTTACCGTGACGGCGACCGGCAGCGCGACGCTGAGTTATCGGTGGCAGTTTAACGGAGTAAATATCAGCGGCGCGACTGGTTCCAGTTACACTGTGACCAATGTGCAAAGTACAAATGTCGGATTCTACACCGTCACAGTCAGCAATTTAGTTAATATCGTGACCAGCGCTCCTCCGGCGTCGCTGACTTTGATTGTGCCGCCCTCAATAAACACCCAACCCTTGAGCCAAACTTCCAATGTCGGATCGAACGTTACCTTCACCGTGGCGGCAACGGGAACTCCTTCGCCCAGTTTTCAATGGCGCTTTGGCGGCGGCAGCGGCGTGAATATTCCCGGCGCCACCAGCACTTCTTTGACTGTGACCAATGTGCAGACGACCAACGCGGGAAGTTATCGCGTGGTAGTCACGAACAGCGCCGGTTCAGTGACCAGCTTCGTCGCCGTCCTTTCCGTCAATGTGCCGCCCGTCATTAACACCCAACCCTTGAGCCAAACTTCCAATATCGGATCGAACGTCACCTTTACCGTGGCGGCGACGGGAACTCCTTCGCCCAGTTTTCAATGGCGTTTCGGCGGCGTTGGCGGAAACATTCCCGGCGCAACCAACACCTCTTTGATTGTGACCAATGTGCAGACGACCAACGGAGGAAATTATCGCGTCGTCGTCACGAACAGCGCCGGTTCCGTGACGAGTGTCATCGCAGTGCTCACTATTAACGTTCCTCCGGCCATCAATACTCAGCCAGCCAGTCAAACCGTTGGTTCCAATGCGACCGCAAATCTTACTGTCTCAGCGACCGGCACGCCTGCCCCGGCTTATCAATGGCAATTCAACACCACAAATTTGACTGGCCAAACAGCGGCGGCGTTGTCCGTGCCGAATTTTCAATCCACCAACGAAGGAAATTATCGCGTCATCGTCAGCAATTCTGTCGGCACGGTGACAAGTTCCAACGCATTGTTATTGCTCAACGCGCCTTTGCGCTTCACCTCGTTTTCCATCAGCACAAACATTTTTACCGCCCAACTTGTCGGCATCCTGGGGACGAATTATTTTATTCAAGTCTCCACTAATTTGACCAATTGGACTTCGTTGCAGACCAACAACGCCGTCAACGGCTACATCAATTTCACCGACACCAACGCCGCCGGTTTCTCCAACCGTTTTTTTCGCGGACAACAACAGCCTTAATTGTGGTTTTCTCGTCGCCTTCGCGTCCGTCGCGCGACGGGCCGAACAATCGCCGCTTGTTTTTCGTTCGCACTTGACCGAATTTCCCGCCGTCGTAGCATCGCGCGACTTTCTGCGGTCATAGACGCGCCGCTACAAACAATTTGATGAACGCAATTTTAGCTCTGGAAGATGGTTCGGTCTTTCGCGGACGCGGTTTCGGCGCAGTCGCCAGCGCGTGCGGCGAAGTTTGTTTCAATACTTCGATGACGGGCTATCAGGAAATTCTCACCGACCCGTCTTACAAAGGCCAAATCGTCACGATGACCTATCCACTCATCGGCAATTACGGCGTGAACAGCCAGGATGTGGAATCGTGGCGGCCGCACGTCGCCGGGTTTGTGATTCGCGAACTTTCGCCAGTGGTGAGCAATTGGCGCGCGGATTTTTCGCTCGCGGAATATCTGGAGAAAAATGGCATTCCCGGATTGCAAGGAATCGACACGCGCGCGCTCACAAAAAAACTTCGCGTCGGCGGCGCGATGAAAAGTTTTATCTCGACAAAGGATATTTCCGATGAAGAAGCAATTTCGCGCGCCAAAAATTGGCCGGGCTTGGTCGGCGTCGATTACGTGAAAGAAGTCACGCACAAGGAACCGTTTCTCTGGGACGAAAAAGATGAGCAAAGCGCGAGTTTTAATTTGATTCGCGGCAACGCGGCGTTGGATTCGCGAAATGTGCGCGACGCCATGCCGCCCGCAGATATTCCGATTGTCGCTTACGATTTTGGGATGAAATACAACATCCTGCGCCGCCTGCGTCAGCAAGGTTTCAAAGTGCAAGTCGTTCCTGCAACCACGCCTGCCGCCGAAGCGTTGAAATATAAACCGGCTGGGATATTTCTCTCCAACGGCCCCGGCGATCCGTCTGCGCTCGGTTACGCGGTGCAATCGACCAAAGATTTGATCAACAGCGGCGTTCCCATTTTCGGAATTTGTCTGGGCCATCAGATTCTCGGTCAGGCGTTCGGTGGAAAAACTTTCAAATTAAAATTTGGCCATCGCGGCGGTAATCAACCCGTGAAAGATTTGGAAAGTGGCAAAGTTGAAATCACTTCGCAAAATCACGGATTCGCCGTCGATGCGAAATCGTTGCCGTCCGAGGTCGCGGTCACGCGAATTAATTTAAACGATCAAACCGTCGAAGGACTGCGGCACAAAACCAAACCGATTTATTGCGTGCAATATCATCCAGAAGCTTCGCCCGGCCCGCACGATTCCACGCCGTTGTTCGCGGAATTTCGCAAGCTGATTGAGCAGACATAAACGAATTCCAAACTATTTTAACCACGGATGAACACAGATAAACACGGATTGCGGGGAAATCTTTTTTACGTGTCCACCCGTGGGTGCTTCGGGAAAACCTTTGACTTGAGTTCTTTCCTGAACATAATCACCGCGAAAATCATCTATGCCCAGACTTGTCGTACTCAGTGAAGGTTTGACCGGACGCGCCTACGAATTGAAGGTGGATAAAACCACCATCGGACGAGTCGAGGACAACGCCTTTCAAATTCCCGAAGGCTCGGTTTCCAGCCATCATTGCGAAATCCATCTGCGCGGCAGCGACGTCGTCGTCAAAGATTTAAATTCCACGAACGGCACGTTCATCAACGGCCAGCAAATCACCGGCGAAGGCGTTTTGAAGTCCGGCCAAATTTTGCGCTTGGGCCAGGTGGAAATCCGTTTGGAATCCGACGAAACACGGGCCGCGGCTGGAAAAAAACTTCCCGACCAAACCATGATAGTTCCGCAAGGGGTAAAATTAGGCGGAGATACCGGAACGAGGCCGGTTCATTTCGGCGGCGCATCGCCTTTTGAAACCAAAAGTAACAAAGGCACAAAGACGTTTATCATCGTGGCAATAATCGTCGGCGTGATTGTAGTCTGTATCATCATCTTCTTCATTCTACAGTCGAGAAGTATCGGGCCTGCTCAGTGATTCCCTGCACTTCTACCTCTTCAACCACCGCGCCACATCCGCCGCCGCGTAAGTAATAATGACATCCGCTCCGGCGCGGCGCATGGCGAGTAAGCTTTCCATCGTCACCGCGCGTTCATCGATCCAACCCTTTGCCGCCGCCGCTTTGATCATCGAATATTCCGCGCTCACGGAATAGGCAGCCGTCGGATAGCCGAATTCTGTTTTCACGCGATGTAAAATATCCAGATACGCGAGCGCCGGTTTAACCATCACCATGTCCGCGCCCTCTTGAATGTCGAGCGCCACTTCGCGCAACGCTTCTTCGGCATTCGCAGGATCCATCTGATAACTGCGTCGATCTCCGAATTGCGGCGCGGATTCCGCCGCATCACGGAACGGGCCGTAAAATGCCGAGGCAAATTTCGCCGCGTAAGAAAGAATCGGCGTATCGAGAAAATTATTTTTATCCAAAGCTCCGCGAATCGCGCGAACGCGTCCGTCCATCATGTCGCTTGGCGCAACGATGTCCGCGCCAGCCTCGACGTGGCTGACGGCGGTGCGCGACAATAATTTCAAACTGGGATCGTTTAAAATTTCACCACTCCTTTGCTCCACAATGCCGCAGTGGCCGTGGCTCATGTATTCGCAAAGGCAGACATCCGTGATGACGAGCAGATCCGGGAGATTTTTTTTCAAAAGACGAACCGCCTGTTGAACAATGCCGTTTTGCGCATACGCGCCGGACCCTTTCGCATCCTTTTCCCCGGGAATTCCAAAAAGCAAAACGGCGGGAACTCCAAGGGCATTCGTCTTTTCTGCCTCACGCAATATTTCATCCGGCGACAATTGAAAAACTCCAGGCATCGCAGCAATCGGCTGGCGAAGCTTTTTTCCGGCGCGAACAAACAGGGGCAGCACGAGTTGCTCAACGCTCAAGCGAGTTTCTTGAACCAGCCGACGCAACGCAGCCGATTGTCGCAACCGACGCGGGCGATAATTGGGAAACTGGCCCGGTAAATTCAAACTCATCACTGGAACTTAAAGAAATGCCCGCCGTGCGGCAATGCCGGAAAGAACGCGCTGAACTTTCTCCTTTGCGCCGTTGCGAGTTTGCGCGATACCTCTTGGCATGTTCAAACGATTTGCCATCGCCACTGCCGCCATCGCGATCGTTTTGCTTTTTGGAATCATGGTTGGACTTTTTTTTCAAAAATTCTCCCGAGTAAATCAACCTCCACAAATTCAAAACACCTCCACACTCCTGAAACAGGTGCAAACCATCTCCGAACTCTCCACCGTCAAATATGTTTTTGAAAAACTCGTCGTGCTGGAAGACGTGAAATGGTACGGCGAAAATAAAGTGCTGCTCGTTGCGCATGGCATTGTGAAAGCGGGCATTGATTTCCAGCGACTCGGCACCAATGACATTCGCGTCTCGGAAAAGAAAATTTCCATCGCGCTGCCACCGCCGCAGATTACCGACGCCTATCTTGATGACAAAAAAACCCAGGTGCTCGAACGCAGCACCGGTTTGATGCGCAGCTTTGATCGCGATCTCGAACAAAATGCGCGCCGCCAGGCGGTGGACGATTTGAAACGCGCCGCGCGTGCCAACGGAATTTTGAAAGAGGCGGATGAACGCGCGCGCGCCCAATTGAAAAATCTTTTTCAACAACTGGGTTTCAGCGAAGTGGAGTTTCGTTAAGGAGCGCGGATGGTCTCTTCCGCTTTCATGGTTGCGCCCTGCACGCGGACGAGAAGGTCCGCGCTCCGAAAAGTCGCTTGGCAGTCTTTGCCGCTTTTGTTTAGCTTGGCGCGCTTGATGAAACAATTGCGCGCGCTTTGCCTGATTTTTATTTTTTGCGGCATTGCCGTCGCCACTCGCGCTCAGGACGAACTCGCCTGGAAAATCGAATCACAAACCGAGCAGGGATTTTTCGAATACGACCCGGCCACCGGAACCGGCTACGGCACGAATGGAGTCATCATCATCTACAGCAACATCGTTCTCACCGCCAACAGCGTGACGGCTAATGACCGAACCGGCGACGTCACTGCCGAAGGAAATGTCACGATCAACAGTCGCGGAGTGCTTTGGACGGGCGACCGGGTTTTTTACAATTTCAAAACGGAGCAGATGCAGTCGGACATTTTCAAGGCCGGGCAGAATCCATTTTTTATTGCGGGTGAAGGATTGGAGGGGAACCAGAGCAATCAAACTTATTTGGCGACGAACGTGATAGTTACGACGGATGATTACGCTGAACCGGCCTTCAAAATCCGGGCGCGCAAAATCAAGGTTGTTCCCGGCAAATATTTTGTGGCGGAAGGCGCGACGATGCGGATCGGTGATGTCCCGGTTTTTTATTTTCCCTATTATCGCCGCACTCTGGGCGCTCGCATCAATCATTTCGATTTCACGCCGGGCTATCGCAGTAAGTTTGGTCCGTATCTGTTGGGCACTTACAATTTTTACACGCAGGAAAAAATAGATGGCGCGCTGCATTTCGATTACCGGCAGAAACGCGGTTTCGCGGGCGGGCCGGAACTTCTCTATCGCCTGGGAAAATTCGGCGACGGCAAAATGGAATATTATTACGCGCAGGATGAAAAGCCCGGCGTTGATTTCCGCACCAACGCCATTTCCGAACAGCGCCATCGCATCGCGTTCTCGCATCAGGCGACTGTTCGCACCAATCTCACCGTCAAAGCCGTCGCCAATTATCAGAGCGATCCGTTCGTGGATCGTGATTTTTTTGAATCGGAATACCGCCGCAATGTTCAGCCCAAATCTTTGGTCGAGGTCAACCAACTCTGGCCGAACTTCAGTTTAGATGTTTTAGCGCAGCCGCAAGTGAACGATTTTCAGGAAACGGTCGAACGCCTGCCCGACATCAAACTCACCGCGTTGCGCCAACAACTCTGGAACACGCCGCTTTATTACGAAGGCGAAAATTCCGTGGGCTATTTCCATCGCGCCTTCGTGGATAACTCGACCAATTATTCCGCCGCGCGCGCCGATTCCTTTCACCAAATTATTTTGCCGCAAACTTATTTTGGCTGGTTGAATTTTACCCCGCGAGTGGGCGGACGTTTTACTTATTACAGCGAAGCGGACGGACGCGGCGCGACGACCGACGAGCAAACGCGCGGCGTTTTCAACACGGGCGCGGAAGTTTCCTTCAAATCGTCCCGCGTCTGGGTTGGTGCGGAGAATAAATTTTTCGACGTGCATGGGCTTCGTCACATTATCGAGCCATCGGTCAATTACGCTTACGTCCCGCGCCCGAATGTTCGCCCGCCGGAACTGCCGCAATTTGATTATGAGTTGCAAAGTTTGCGCACGTTGCCCATTGAATTTCCGCAATACAACTCGATTGACTCCATTGACGCGCAAAATGTGGTGCGCCTTGGATTGCGAAACCGCATTCAGACAAAACGCGAAAACGGGGTGGATAATTTATTGAACTGGAGCTTGTTCACCGATTGGAGAATTAAACCGGGCATCAACCCGACATCAGGCACCAACCAAACAAGACAGACAACCTTTGCGCCGCTGACTTCGAGTTTGGAATTCAGGCCGCGCTCGTGGATCACTTTTCAATCCGACACGCGCTACGATTTGAATCGCCGCCGCCTGATTGAAGCCGACCACCGCCTTGTGCTTGAACCGAATAATGTTTGGAGCACGAGTCTCGGCCATCGTTTTTTGGATGACGCGCCGATCAACGGGCCGGGACCGGGACACAATTTGATCACGACGAGTTTTTATTATCGGATGAATGAAAACTGGGCGGCGCGAATGTCGCATCACTTCGAAGCGCGCGACGGAACGATGGAGGAACAATATTATACAGTTTATCGCGACCTGCGGAGTTGGACGGCAGCGCTGACTTTCCGAGTGCGCGACAATCGAACTGGCTCGGATGATTACACCATTGCCGCGACATTTTCTCTGAAAGCATTTCCGCGTTTCGGCTTGAACTCAGATCGCGACAGGCCGTCGCTACTCGTCGGATATTGATCCAACCGTTTCAATAATGGGAATCGTTCAGCATGTCTCCAGACGAATCATTTCCCTTTTTAGTAAAGGGCGTTCCGCCGTCGTCTTTTCCATCCGGACCAATGCCATAGAGCAAATATCCATTTGTTTGTGGGCGATAAATAAAATCCTGCCCGCTGAAATCGTCCTTGGGCAAGAACGACAAATATTCTGGAACTAATTCCTGAAGCGTCTTTGGCGGATGTCCTTTCTCCGATTGATAATTCTGCGCGGCGAGATCAACGAGAAACAAGCCGAGCCGAGTGCGGTTATATTTGAATTTTCGTTCGAACTTTTGATTGGCTGCGTTCCTTGTAAAAATAGATTGAGCGAGAAAAAGAAGTTGATCTCGGATTCCGTGGGCGAAACGAAAGTAATTTTTTTCGCGCAGCATGATCTCCTCAAGCGATTCCCGGCTCGAATAAAATTCAGCTAAAGTCTCGATAACTTTGCGCCGCTGATCTCGATTCATCGCATCCGCAAGCTTTCGCAATGGAATCACGCCGATCGTTTCAGTTGCAAGGCCAACCAGTGAATCGATGAGTAACCCCCCATGAAGCTTTTGATTTAAACGGGCGGCATCGAGATAACTTTGAATTGCGTCGTCAATTCGGTTTTCCGATTCGGCCACTTTACCTTCCGCGGCTAGAGTCTGCGCCAATCGTTTGAAGCCTGCTAATTCCGGCAGGTGTTTGCTGGAATAGGCTTGGTTAAACTCCGTCGGCA
>JBDSLX010000007.1:0-12519 GCA_039916145.1 Verrucomicrobiota bacterium
CGTTTTCCGATGCGCAGCGTCCCTTCAACTTGTCCCCAGCGTTGCAAAATAATTTTCGGCGAACCTTTCAGGCTTTCGACAGAAACTTTCGCGTAACCTTCGGGATTCAACGCAACAATCCATTTGGCTTCGTCATACGATGGCAACTCAAATTCACCTTTCGCGTCGGCGGAAACAATCAAACCGTCTTCCCTCGCCTGAGACGAATTAAATGTGCCTCGACCCAAACCCAAATATTCACCCGGCAGAAGCAAGGCTATCTCTGCGCCCACAGCCGGTTTTCCATCGGGCAAAAGCACGCCACCGTTCAACGCAACGCCGGGTTTGCGAACCGGCTTTGGTCTTTGGTTCGGAACCGGAAACTCTTTGGCAACCTTGCGCTCAACAGCATTAATTTTAATTTCCAGATTTTGCGCAGGATGCAATGTGACTTGCTCAAGATTTTCGTTTTGCCACGAGTTGTAGTTGTTGCTCTGTTTGACGCGGTAAGTGATTTGCAATTTGCCCGGAGGCACGCGTTCAAACATAAATTTTCCGGCACCATCGGTTAATGCATGGCGGGATAAACGGATTTGGTTTTGACCGGGAAAACTCTCTTCCGCGAAAGCAATGTCCAAACCCTCGTTCGTTCCCGCACCGGATGGCCGTTGCAATACGCCACGAATTTTTCCCCACGGCTCAAGCACCATCTTTTCTCCACCAGCGAGAGCGTCGATGGCAATACCTTTAAATCCCTCCGTTCCGCTGGCGACCACCGATTGCATACCGAGTTCCGGCGCGAAGGAGAATTTTCCGTTCGCATCGGTGGTTGTGATTAATTTTTTATTTTGCCAGGAACTGATTTGGCCTTTGTCGTCAAGATTTAAAGAGGAATCGCCATCGCAGAGTAACGCGACGCTCACTTTAGCCGCAGGCGTGCCGCCTGGAAGCAGAACCGTTCCGCTCGGCCCTGAACCTTTTTTCAACGAAAAATTGAAGTTGGTTTTGCTTTGTAAAAAAGCTGGCGATACCGCCGGAAAATATCCATTGGCCTCGGCTTTCAATATCGGTTGGTTCCAGGTTTTGCCCAGGTAAATGAGATACTCTCCGTTCGTTGACGGTTGACGCTGTTGCGAAACCCAGGCAGGTCCAGACGCGCCCGCCATCTGGCCCGGAGTGAGTTGCGCATTTGGAATTGGTTCTTTGGTCTCCGCATCAAGGACGCGACCGCTCACCGCAAATTGATGGGAACGATCCACCCCAGCTTCCGTGCCGCGCAACGGACGATTCTGGGGACGTTCCGCATCAGGCACATGGTAATTGTAATCTGATTCCAAATCTTTTCCTTTTTCGAGAAGGAAAACCAAATTGGTTATGTCTCGTTCTACCCGGCCCACCAGCTTGAAAGGATTCATAGGATCGAGACTCGGATTCTGGCCTGAAATGCGATAACCGGGCACGCGCACGCTCAACGAAAAAGTTTCTGAAGGCAGACCGGTCGTATCGAAGTGTCCGTTTTCATCGAGGATAATATGCATCGAGTCCCACGCGTTCTCACGACTTACCAACAATTGAGTTTTCGAAGGAACAGGTTTTCCGTCCGCGAGATCGACACGTCCCGCCAGTCGCTGCGCGCCGCTGACCATG
Source organism: Verrucomicrobiota bacterium (assembly GCA_039916145.1). Classification (GTDB taxonomy): domain Bacteria; phylum Verrucomicrobiota; class Verrucomicrobiia; order Limisphaerales; family CANJXF01; genus CANJXF01. Next base: position 1,627 of record JBDSLX010000007.1, read on the forward strand.
AGATCCCCCACATCCGACGTTTCGCCGTCTTTTCCAGAACGAACTTTCGTCACTCCAATGGCCCCGTATGGTTTGATCGTGTTCATGATCCCATAAACGAAGTAATCGACATTGGGCGGGAGGTTTACAAAAGCAAATTGTCCATTTGTCGTAGTGCCAATTTCAAAATAGCCGGTGAAATTTTCCATCCCGCGATCCACGGAAACAATTCCAACGGAAACATTCGGCAACGGTTTGCCCTTCAACAAAACGCGTCCGGCAATCGTCGCCCCCTCAGTGAGAACCAATTTGTGCGCGGCGGTTCCTCCAGCGAGTTGCGTGAAAGTTTTATTCGCGAATGTTCGCGCTTCCACTTTTACGTCCATGCTTTCAAATGGATTTTTGGACGCGATGAGAAATTCGCCTTCCTCATCCGTCACGGCCATCGGATCGACGCCCGGCAAAGAACCCCAGCGACCGCCGCCGTTTTTCGTGCGGATCCCATGCGACTCAACCACCGCGCCTTCGATTTGTTTGCCGTCCGCGTCCACGACTCGACCGCGCAAAATATTTTCCGGCGGAACATCGCGAAAACTGCTGGGCGTCAGTTTGACATCCATCAGCCCTTTAGCCGGATCGACCTTATCCACAAATTTCGGTTTGTATCCTTTCGCCACGACGAGAATGCGAAAGAGCAGTTGCGGATCGAGCGACGCAATTTCAAAACTTCCGTCGCCGCCGGACTTCGCGCTCTTCCGACAATCGGCGTAACACGATGGACAAAACGAACTGGTGCCGACTTTTGGTCCGGCGGTGGAAATGAAAACCGTGGCCGAGATCGGCTCGCCATTTGTCGAATGCACTTTGCCGATCAGGTCGGGGCGAGTGGCATCTTTGCTTTCCTCTGCCAAAGGTCCTTTCACAACAGAAATTTTCGGCGCCTTTTGTGAATCGCTCTTTTTCGTCTGGGCATCCGTCAAAGTGACAAATCCCAATGCAAACACGAGTAACAACGCCAGCAAATGCCAGCGCGATGGCTTCTTGAAATTGGCAATCAAAGTCAGCCGCTCTTTCATTTGCTTTTTGTCTTCCAGAATTCCGACCAACCCCGGAACTGCCGTGGCACGACTGAAACTTTCCAGCAGTTTAATGATGGTTTCTCCGTAGGGTTTGCTTTCGTCATCGCTCGAAAAAGAGAGAGCCAGTGCATCGCAGGCCAGTTCGCGGTCCGCGCGCATCCGATGAAAACCAAACCAGATCAGCGGATTGAACCAATGGAAAATTTGCAAAAGGGCCGCCAGCCAATTGACCAAAACGTCACCTCGCCGTATGTGCGCCAACTCGTGGAGAAAAATGTAACGCAGTTCGCGATCCGAAAATTGGGCGGCCATGCCGTGGGGCAAAAGCAGACGCAAACGAAAACAGCCAAATAGCGCGGGGCTTTCCACTTGATTCGTTTCCAGAATGCAAAGTGATCTGCGCACTCCAGTTATTTCCTGGCATTCCCGTAAAACTTCCAAACCGCGCCCATGGTCAACTGCCCGCTCGCGATTCAGTTTCTTCGCAAACCGCCAGTTTCCCCAAACCAACCGCGTGCCGAAAAAGAAAACGCCGCTAATCCAAGCGAAAAAAAGAACCGCTTTCCACGAGAATGGAAAATTCGGCCTTAGAATTTTTGCAGTGGCTTCACTCGAGAGGCCTGTTTCACCTGTGACAAAGACGGGCGCTCCAATCGAGGGAGAATCGTTTTTAGAAGAATCCATTTTCATCGACCATATTTCGCCCGAAGTGGGCGGGGCAACGGCGGGCAAAACGGGAGGCAATTCTGTTTGCCGCCAACGGATTTCGTCGAGCCGATCTGTCCGAGCAAAATTGAAAATGCTCAATCCGCTTTCAAACGAACCCGGTAAAATCAGGCGGCCAATGACCAGAAGCCAGAGCGCATAACGCCACTTTGGCGAAAGGCGCTTCCGAAAAGCCCATTGCGCCAGCAGAACCAGCAGAATCAAAATTGTCGCCTGCCACGAAGTGCGCCACAGCCACGACAAACCCGCTCCGGATCCATCAATGATTTCCATATTATTTTCCTTTCAGGATTGTTCTGAGTTCTTCCAAATCCGACGCGGATAATTTTTGTTTTCTGGCAAAATGGACGAGGAGCGGTTTCACCGAACCACCAAACACCCGCTGGAGAAATGAATCGCTTTCCGCGTGAACAAAATCGTCCTCGGTGACGAGCGGCTGATAGAGATAAAGATTTTTATATTTTTTGACCGAGAGCGCCTTTTTTTTGTGAAGCCGGCTCAACAACGTTTTGATTGTGTTCGGATGCCACTGCTCCGTTTTGGCGAGAGCTTCGATGATGTCGTAAGCGGGTTGGGGCGACTTGGCCCAAAGCACTTTCATGACTTTCCACTCAGACTCAGAAATGACAGGCGTTTTCGGCATAATTAAAATCAAACAATCTTCCCGGCACAACGACTACACGTGTCGTCAGTTATTGGCAAGAAAAATATTCGGCAGGTGAAAAAGGACGCATTTTGCCACCACCGCCAAAGCGATTCCGATGCAGTGGGGCGAGCTTTCAGTCAGCCAAACGGCTCTTGCCCGCCAATTGTAGCTTGGGCTTGAAGCGCCTTGGCAGAGAGGGATGCCTGCCTTCCTACGGTGGCGGTGACAAAATGCGCCGAAGCGTTTCGACGGAATTTCAGGTTTTTTGTTTCGTGACTTCCAAGCCCTAGCTTTGTCACAAATAGGTGCCGAAGTTTGTTTCTTATTTGCGGGGAAACTATTTACATCGTTCGGAGTTGAAAGATAAAGACATGCAACCGACTTCCCAACCGAATGAATCTTCGGCACGATTCAATCAAATAAAAGTGACGTGTTTACGTCCAGCAGTTGAACAAAAGTCGAAGTTGTTTTCGTGATTGAGGCTACCAATGCGTTACCGAAACCTGGCCCCCCTACTGTGCGTTCTCCTGATTTTTGGCGCGTGCTCGACCAAACATTATCGCAAATCTGCCGACAAAGAGGCAGCGGCAGTCATCGCGCAAAAAACTCCCGCCGTGCCGAACATGGACACCCATTTCTCCATCGAGGTTTTGGAAAAGCTGACCTTGGCGGACTTGCCGGTCGCCGAAAAAATTGAAGAATTCTTTGGCGCGGAAGGGGAAGCGGAAAAAGGCGCGGGCATTATTTCGATGGAAAAGGCGCTGGAAATCGGCGTGAAACACAGCCGTACATATCAAAGCCGGAAGGAACTGCTTTATCTGCAAGCGCTGGAGTTGACCTTGGCTCGCCATAATTATACGCCCATTTTTTCAGGCGGTTCCCAAGCCACTTACAGCAGCACACGCAACGCCGTGGATTCCTTGACGGAAGATCGCAGCGTGAGTGTTCGCAGCGGAGTGGGCGTGGATTGGCTTCTCCGCACGGGCGGACGAGTTGCAGCGGATTTTTCCACGGATTTTCTTCGCTATGTCGCCGGTGATCCTCGCGCCGTTTCTTCGTCCCTGCTCGTCGGGACATTTTCGCAACCGCTCTTGCGCGGGGCGGGATACAAAATTGCCTTGGAAAATTTGACGCAAGCCGAAAGGAATTTGCTCTATGCGTTGCGCGACTTCACCCGGTTCCGAAAAGAATTTTCGGTTGAGATTGCCTCCGCCTATTATGGCGTGCTGCAGAATCGCGATGCCGTGCGCAATAGCTGGCGCGGTTTTCAAAATTTCAAATCCAATGTGGAACGTGAAAAAGCATTCACCGAAGAAGGGCTGCGTCCTCAAGCGGCTTTGGACCAAATCAAGCAAGCCCAACTGCAAACGGAAACCCGCTGGATAAATGCGGTGCGCAGCTACCGACAGAGCCTCGACCGATACAAAATTCAACTCGGCCTGCCCGTGAATGCTCACGTCATTTTGGATGACCTGGAATTGGAGCAGTTAAAGATTTTGCATCCGACCGTCGGCGTTGATGAAGCGACGAAGGTCGCTTTGGAAACTCGTCTTGATCTTTATAACGAGCGCGAGCAAGCCCAGGACGCAACGCGCAAAATCAAAGTGGCCGCGAATAGTTTGCGAACGAAACTGGATTTAGTCGGTTCGGCGAGCGTCGGTGGCGCAGGCGGCAGCGGTTTCGCGAATCCAGACTTTGATCGCTATGGTTGGAGCGCCGGTTTGGATCTGGATTTGCCGTTGGATCGCAAGGCGCAGCGCAATTCATATCGAGCGGCGCTGATTACCAATGAACGAGCCGCGCGCGAACTGCAATTGGCCATCGACAACATCAAACTGCAAATCAATGATGGCTGGCGTAATCTGGATCAAGCCAAACGCAATTTTGAAATCAGTGAAATCGGCGTCGAGTTGGCGGCGCGGCGCGTGGAAGAGCAAGAGTTGCGCGCGGAACTGGGACGCGGCACGGCGCGCGATCTGGTCGATGCGCAAAACGATCTGATCAATTCAAAAAACGAGCGCACCACGGCGTTGGTTGGCCACACTATCGCCCGACTCAACTTCTGGCGCGACATGGGAATTTTGATGATTAAGGACAACGGTCAATGGGAGGAATTATCCAATGCAGAAAATTAATCGACTAGTTCAGTTTGTGCGACGACAGCCGCGCTGGAAAATTGGCGTCGCGCTGGTCGCGATGCTTTTAATCGGTTGGGTGTTTCTCGCCAGCGGAAAAAAAGCGGCTGGCGGAATTACTTTCGTCGCGCGCCGCGGGAACCTGCAAATCAGCGTGCTGGAAGGCGGAAGCATTGAAGCTTTGGAGTCGCAGGAAATTCGTTCAGAGGTCAAAGGCGGTAATGGAACCAAGATTCTCAAAATCGTCGAGGAAGGTTATCAGGTCACCGAGGAGGATGTGAAAAGCGAAAAAGTTTTGGTGGAACTGGATTCATCTGATCTCAAAACGCGGATAACTCAGCAGGAGATTGGTTTTCAAACGACGCTGGCGTCCCTGACGGAAGCAACGCAAGGCTACGACATTCAACTGAACCAAAATAAAACCGACATTAAAGCAGCGGAACAAAAATCCAAATTTGCCCGCATGGATTTGGAAAAATTCATGAGCGACAAAGCGACCCTGGAGATTCTGCAGCATTTGCAACTTTATGAAACTGAAAACACCAACACGACGGAGAGGTTGGGGCAAAACGAAGCGCAATCCACCGTTCCCGGTTCGGGAGGCGGTGACATTCCGGTGAAAATAAAGAGCGAAGAGAAAGCAAAGCCGAGTGCCGCCTCACCAACGGAAACTCCTTTGGTGATCGAAACGAATAAACCGACGCCGGTGGACTACTCGAAATATGCCAATACAGAATTACTCGGAGATGGTTCGGCCAAACAGCAGTTGAGAAAATTGTTGGACGAATTGCAGATGGCGGAACAGCAACAAGGATTGGGCAAAGCTAAATTCGAGGGAACGAAGCGTTTGTTTGGAAAAGGATTCGTGACGAAGACCGAATTGGAAACCGAGGAGATGACTTACAAAAATAATGAGTTGAAAATCCAGACGGCGACGACGGCGCGTGATCTTTTCATCAAATACGAATTTCCCAAGCAGGCGGAAGAATTTGTTTCCAAATACGAAGAAGCGTTGCGTGGTTTGGAACGAGTGCGGAAAGAGGCGATTTCAAAACTGGCGCAGGCGCGGGCACGATTTAAAGGCGCGGAAGGCCGATACAACATCGAAGTGGCGCAACGCAAGGAACTCAACGAACAGCTTGGGAAATGCGTGATCGCCGCGAAGAAAACCGGCTTGGTGGTTTACGGCGGCAGCAATCAGGACGGTATGTATTACGGCGGCTACGAACAGATTCGCGAAGGAGCAACGGTGCGGGAACGGCAGCCGATTATCACGATTCCCGATATGAAACAGATGTCAGTGAAAGTGAAAATTCACGAATCTTACATCAAAAAAGTTTCAAAAGGAATCAAGGCGAAGATCCAAGTGGACGCGTTTCCAGAGGAGAAATTGAGCGGCGAAGTAATCAAGGTCGGCGTGCTGCCTGATTCGCAAAATCGTTGGATGAGTCCTGATCTGAAAGTTTATGTCACCACCATCAGCATTGATGGGTCGCGAGAATGGGTGAAGCCTGGGATGAGCGCAAAGGTGGAGATTCTCGTGAAAGAGTTGCGTGATGTAATTCACATTCCGTTGCAGGCCGTTTCTCCAAAAGATGGAAAACAATTTTGTTACGTTGCCAAAGGTGGCCGATCCGAACCGCGCGAAATTCAGGTGGGCGAATTCAACGATGAATTCATCGAGATTAAAGGCGGTTTGAAAGAAGGCGAAAAAGTTTTGCTGAATGCGCCGGGAGCGGGAGAAAATGAAAGCAAAGAAAAATCTGGCAAGCCCAGGGAAGAGGAGGCCAAACCAGAAAAAATTTCTCCTTCGCCACAACCGTCTGCGAAAAAGGTGTAGCTATGTCTGCGACTTCCATCGCCAGTTTCGACAATGTGCGCAAGACCTACGAGATGGGTTTAGTGACAGTGGAGGCGTTGCGCGGCGTTTCCATCGACTTCAAAGCGGGAGAGTATGTGAGCATTATGGGGCCTTCGGGCTGCGGAAAATCGACGATGCTTAATTTGCTCGGTTGTTTGGATCGACCCACTTCTGGAAAATATTTACTCGGTGACCAGGACGTTTCGCAAATGAATGATGACGCGCTTTCCGCAGTGCGCGGACTTCGGCTCGGATTTATTTTTCAATCCTACAATCTCATCCAGCAACTCTCGGTCGTAGAAAATATTGAGATTCCACTTTATTACCAGGGCCGTCCCGAAGCGGAGATTCGTGAAAAAGCCACGCGGCTCGCGGCGTTGGTTGGGTTGGAGGCGCGGTTGGACCACAAACCTTATGAACTTTCCGGCGGACAACAACAGCGCGTGGCGATTGCGCTCGCTTTGGTCAATGACTCGCTGGTAATTCTCGCGGATGAACCGACAGGCAATCTTGATTCCGCCGTCGGCGCGGAAATTTTAAAAATTTTCGACGACCTCCACCAACAGGGAAAAACCATCATCATGGTCACGCACGACAATGAAGTCGCGCAACGAACGCAGCGCGCAATCCGATTGCGCGACGGCCAATTGGAAAGCGATGTTCAAAATTAGAAAGCAACTGACTGCGAACAGGAGCGCGGCGTTCACGCCGCTTCCGCATTGGAGTTGCGAAAAATATTATAATCGACTGGAGCGCTGACATTGAAGCGGGATGAAGCCCCGCGCTCCAGTATTTGCGAAATGGAAACTAAATCAGAATTAAAAAACTTCCGACGCGACTTCGCTTTTGCAAAAGGGCGTTTGCAACGCGCGATCCGCCTTGCGGTCAAAAGTCTTTGGCTGCATCGGTTGCGCTCGCTCCTCACGATGCTCGGAATCGTGTTCGGCGTTTGTTCTGTGATCGCAATGTTGGCGATTGGCGAAGGCGCGAGTTTCGAGGCGCAGGAACGCATCAAAAATCTGGGCAGCCAAAATATTATTCTCCGCAGCATCAAACCGCCGGAGGAGCAGAAAATTTCCAATAACCAACAGAGTTACGTTCTCGATTACGGAATCAAATATCTCGATCTGCAACGGATCAAAGCCACGATTCCCGATGTCACGATTGTCGTTCCGGGGAGAATCATGCGCGAATACGTGTGGAATTTTACCCATCGAGTGGATTGCGAAATCTTCGGCACCGTTCCGTGGTATCCCGAAATGCGCAACCAACGTGTCGCGTTTGGCCGTTTTTTTACCGAGCGCGAAATGGAAGACAAAATAAATGTCTGCGTCATCGGCGCGGAGATGGCGAAGAAGCTTTTCCCAATCGAATCCCCCCTGGGACGCGATGTGCGAATCGGCGAAGATTATTACCGCGTCGTCGGCGTGATGGAACGCATCGCGAAAAATGCGATGGAAAATTTGGGCGGTGGATCTTCAGCCGCCGCGCCGCTCAACCGGATGTTCATGCCGCTTTCTGCCGCAAAAGCGCGGTTTGGCGAAGTTTTGATGAAACGGCGCAGCGGCAGTTTTGAGGCAGAGCGCGTCGCGTTGCACGAAGTCACGGTGAAAGTCGCCAGTCAGGAAAATGTAATGAACGTTGCGGCGGCGGTAAAAAATTTATTGGAGCGAAATCATAAAAAGAAAGATTACGAAGTGGTCGTTCCGCTGGAATTGTTGAAGAGCGCGGAGCGAACGAAACAAATTTTCAACATTGTGCTCGGCTCGATTGCCGCGATTTCCCTATTGGTCGGTGGAATCGGAATCATGAACATCATGCTGGCGAATGTGACAGAGCGGACGCGTGAAATCGGAATTCGGCGCGCGCTCGGTGCCAGACGCCGCGACATCATCACGCAATTTCTGGTCGAGGCAGTCATGCTCTCCGGCTGCGGCGGACTTTTGGGCGTGACTCTGGGAATCATCATTCCCTACGTCGTTACTTATTTTGCCGAGATGGTCACCATCGTCACATTTTGGTCGCCGGTCGCTGCGTTCACAATTTCCGGTTTGGTTGGAGTGGTTTTTGGACTTTATCCCGCGTTTCGCGCGGCGAACATGGATCCGGTGGAAGCCCTGCGGCACGAGTGAACTGGATTTGAAGTGGTGGGCTGGCAGGGATTCGAACCCTGGACAAATGCCTTAAAAGGGCACTGCTCTACCAACTGAGCTACCAGCCCACATTCGAGCCGCGAAACCTAACGACGTTTCCAGCACGGCGCAAGCGCAGATTTCCGTTTGCAGAACACGCGTGGATTTATTCTGCGGAAGTGGCCGTCGTCAGTTTATCGAGAACGCCTTTCAACTCTTTGGCAGCGGAACCGATAAAAATTTTACAGGCCTGAATTCCGTTCGAGCCATCGCGATCGGTGACCTGGCAATTGAAAATGAACTGTGCAAAGAAGTCCGCGCGATTCGTTTTCCATATCGACGTGCGTGACGCAATCGAGGTTCAAATGGCAATCGCCGACCTTCAGAATGTTCATGCCGCTATTAAACAATGGCGTCTTTCTCATTGCAAACTTGAGAATCGGCTCACGACACTTTCCGATTTTTCGGGTTGTCGTATGTTTAGGCAAGTATGCGTTATCTGGTCAAAGCACGTGTAAAACCCGGGCGCGAGAAGGCCTTGCTGCAATCTATCCAAGATGGAACGCTCGGCCAAGGTTCCGTCGCCGGGGATGAATATTTACAGAACATGCAACAAGCGCGCCTCGACGAAAACGGAACCGCTCATTGGGTGGAAGTATGTTTCTGCGCGACGCCGCTGGAAGAAGAACGCCCTTATTGGGAAAGTTTTTTCGAACTGGTGCAAATCAAGGACGCACACGCGCGCAAAAATTGTCGCGACGAAAATGGCGCGGAGCCTTGGGCTTGCTGCAATTGCGATTGCACTCGGCGTCTTGAGGAACGGTTGCAAAAATCGGGCAACTCATTTTTGAAATCTCTGAAGCAAGCGGAGCCGAACGACAGTCCCTGAAAATTATTTTCCGGCCCACCATTTATCGAGTTGCTTCTGCAAACGTGTGACGCGGCGAACTTCTTTTGCCACAAGATTTCGTTCCTCGAACGGGTCGGCGGCAAGATTGTAGAGTTCAACCGCTTGATTCGGTTCGTTGATTTTGTTTGGGACGATTAATTTCCAATCGCCTTCCACGCACCAACGAAATCGCAAACTTTTTGTCGGATAACCAAGATCCTTTATGTCGTGCGTAAAACATTCGCCGAAAACGATGTCGCGTCTCTTCACCGCCGATTTGTCCAGCAAATTGATTCCCGTTAAATCTGAAGGAGTTTCTATTCCAGTTGCTTTCAATAGAGTCGGCGCCAAATCAAGGCTGCTGGCGAGCGCCGCAGATTTATGCGGCTTCACGTGGCCGGGCCACCGAATCATGAGCGGCGTGCGCAATCCGCCATCGTATTGCGACTGTTTGGATTTCGGCGCGTAATCAACCCCGTTTGGGTCCTGGATGTAGCCGTTGTCCGTGACGTAAACGACCATGGTGTTTTCCGCGAGACCTTGTTTGTCGAGATAACCCAGCAACTCGCCGCAAGTTTCATCGAACCACTCCACGGTCGCCCAATATTTTGCGACCTGAAGCGACGGCGTTTTGTCCCGGTATTTCGCCAGCAATCGTTCCGGCGGATTATGCGGAAGATGAGGCATCATCGGCGCGTACCAGATGAAAAAGGGTTTTTGTTCCTTCGTCGCCATTTCGACGAAATCGTAAATGGGTTGCATCGTTTTCCGGCCAATAACCAATCCCTCATCGCCGTGACGACCGCCATGCGCGGGTTCGCCATCCGTCATGCCATGCGTAAAACCACCGTGCCGAAAATTTCCTTGCCACCACTTACCCGTCTGCAAACTCAAGTAGCCGCGGTCCGCCAGAATTCTTGGCAAAGTCGGCACACGTTCCATGAATGTATTCATCTGCTCACGACCTTTGAGATATTCGGGTGATTTCCGTGCCTCACTTTTTTCTGCCGTTAGAGGCATAGGCGGATCATTGCCTGTGATTCCGTGTTGATGCGGATAACGCCCGGTCAAAATCGAAGCGAGACTCGGGCAACACAAACTTGACGGAACATAGCCACGGGAAAAAGTGAGGCTTTGCGACGCAAGCCGGTCAAGGTTGGGCGTGAGAATTTGCGGATGGTCCATGAACGAATAATCCGTCCAGGCCTGATCATCCGAAATGATGAGAACGATGTTGGGTGATGATTTGTGGTGGGGGGTGGCCGCTTCAATTTGAAATAAGCCAACTGCGAAACTAAAGAGAGCCAAACCAATTGGGCAATAGACGTTGCGATCTGAGATAAGCCGCAAAGTATAAACGATAGATTTCATAGTTCAGAAAAATCTCCTGCGATTCCGCGCCAGCTTACGCGCTTTGCTACGAATTTTCGTTCGGTTTCCTCATTC
>JBDSLX010000008.1:0-3233 GCA_039916145.1 Verrucomicrobiota bacterium
ACCGCGCCACGCCAAACCAATTCGTTGCGCCAATTCTTCGCAATGCTCGTGTCCGTCCACCGCGAAGTGGAGATAAACCGCCCCTCCGCCACGATTCAAAAATTTATCGAGTTCATTCGCGCGCTCCCCTGACCAACCAGGATTGTTCGAGTAAAAAACAATTGCGTCAGCTTTGTTCATTTGCTCTGTGCTCGGCCAGACATCCGCCATTTCAACAGAAACATTTTCCGCTAGAGCAAACAATTTCGCCCAGCGTTTTTGCCAGAGAGGATAATCATGTTCGTTTATACCGTGATCTTTCGGCCCGGCGCAAAGGACGATGCGCAACGACTTCGTCACATTGGCAGCGCGAGCACTTTGGCTATCGTTGATTGTCGATTGTCGATCGCCAATCACAGAATGAGCCTCATCACCTCGGCTCCTACCGTTCAAAATCGCGTTCACTTCGGAAAGTTTGCGCGGCGGCGGTTCGCCGTCTCGTTCCAACGGCGCGGGTTCCAGCGGCAGCGGCATGAGCAAAAATGTCAGAAGGTCTTTGCGCTGTCGTTCGTTCAACTGTTGGAGCAAACCTTCCGGCATCAACGAAAGTGTCGATGGCTTCATCGAAGCAATCTGGTTCTTTGCAATCGTCGTAATTTTTCCACTTGCATCCGCAAACCTCGATTCCGTTTCGCTCGAACCAACTAAAACAGCGCTCAACGATTCGCCATCCTTCAATTCAACATTGTAAGCGATGTGATCGGGATTGATCGCGGCACTCGGCTCGGTGATATCTTTCATCACCGAGGCATAGTCGCGATAAATTAAATTCGACAAATCGGGACCGATCTTCGTGCCTTCTTTTCCGATGATGTGACATTTGTAACAAGCCGCCTGATCGCTGAAGAAAATTTTCCTGCCGCTCAACCAATTTCCGCCCGCGATTTCGGGAACGTTGCGTTCGATTTTCTTTCCGTCGCCATTTTGTTCGGGTAACGCCCATGGCAAAAAGATGCGTCGCAACGGCAGAGCACGTTGTCGGCTGTCTTCCACCGTGAACCAAAAAACATCCAATGTCGGTTCAAGCGTGGGGTTCGGAGTTCCGCCTTCAGGCGGTTCCCCGGTTCCGCCGGGCGGAACTCCAAACCTACCCGTGGAATTTTGCAACGTGACCTCCAGATGGAACCAATTGTTTTCCTTCGCCACCGCAGTGAGATGAATTTCGGTTTCACCAATGCGCTCCTGTTTCATCGTCGGCGCATTCACTTGCATCGGTGATTTAGATTTCAAAACGACTGTAACAGTTTCGTCAGGATATTTAAAATCCAATTCTGAATCGGGCTGAGTGGCGGCGTGAAGCATTTGCCACAAATTCAGTTGCGCGCGGATTTTTACTTTTCCCGGTTTCGCGGCGTGGGACCAAAACGGATCGTGGGCTGCGCTGGCTTTGGTGAAGGCGCGAGCGACCGTGAAATCCAGATGCGGCAACCACATGGCAGTTTTTTCCGTGCCGGTAATATTTTGCCATTCCGCTTCGACGCCGGTGAGATCGTGCGCCAGTTCAATGGTTGGTTCTTGTGGCAATTCTTTTGTAGGAGACGAGGTGTCGAGACTCTGATTGTTTTTAGTTAGAGCCTCCTCACGTCGGCTGCTACGAGGAAATGAGATCGCGTAATTCACCGCTTCCTGGCGCGGTTCGGTGCGAAGGATGAGTAAACGGTTATCGGCGCTCATGGCCGTCCCAAGAACTTTCACTGAGTAGCGCGGTTCCAACAATTGATTTTGCACGGCTTGATAACCCGGACGAATCGTTTCAAAGCGGTCGCCAGCCGAAACGTATTTTCCCTGCGTCACAGAAATCTGTTTCGCGAATTCTTTGGCCAGCGCAGGATCCAGCGGACTGTCAAATTCGATCTGCGTCTCCGTCGGACTCACAGGCCAAATGGAAACTGGTTGTGGCGCGTCTTGGTCGCTGTAAGAAATTTTGAAAATTTTTCCCGCGCCCGTCGGACCGCTGCCCCAATCCGGTTTTCCGCTGTGAACTGGAACGACAAGGTCGCCTTGCGGTGAAATACAAACGTCGGGCGGCAACATGCTCAAACTCGCAATGAGCTGGCTTTGCGCAACGTAGCCAGCAGATGTTTTCACGAGCTTTGTCCGAAATAATTTTCCGCGTGAATATCCCGCAACCAACACGTCCCGGAGCCAGAATGACGGGCCAAAAATATTTCCGTTTTCTTTCGTAGCAGCCGAGGTGCGGAGGCTCTGATCAATTTCGTTTTTCTGGAAAGTTAGAGCCTCATTATCTCGGCTGCTACGAGTGAGGAAAACTGGTTCGTTGAAATGAATTCCGCAAGTGCATTGATGTTGCGGCGCGTAATCGAACACGCTCGGTTCGTCGATGACGTTCGGCAGATGCTTGGGATGACGCGGTGGGAAGCCGTAATGTTTGCCGGGTTCAATCTGCAACAGTTCGTCGAGTGGATTTCCGTTAGGCAACCACGTCGCGCCTTCCTGGTCGGAGCAAAACAAATCGCCCTCTGAATTAAACGCCATTCCGACCGGATAACGAATCCCGGTGCAGACAATTTCGCGCTTTTTGAAATCGGGCGAAACTTTCATAATCGTCCCGTGCTCATCTTTTAGATCGTAATGCGCTTTGTCTTTGTCGATGAGATACGCGTTGCCAAAACTCGTGGTGCCGAGGCCAAAATAAATACTGCCTTCCTTATCCACCACCACGCCGAGCGCATCGACTCCGTGGGTCTGCTCTTTCCATCCATCCGCGATGATTATTTCTTCGTCCGCCACATCGTCGTTGTTCGTATCCACGATCAGCGAAAGTTTGCCTTTCGACGGAACAAACATGCCCTGCCCTCGCGCATAACCGGGTGGGGTCAACGCCATTCCAATTGGCGCGCGCAAAGTTTCCTTGCTCCAAAACGCCGAGGCTTTGTCTTCGAGTCCATCGCCGTCGGTGTCGGACAGAATCCAAATTTTCCCGTCGTAGCCCAACGCCACGAGTTTGCCGTCGTCGCGATATTTTACGTTGTTGATGTTGCTCAACTCGATGGGCAATTGGCGCACGGAAAATCCGGGAAGAAACATTTGCACCGGCGCCGGGTTACTCACCTGAATCAGCGGCGACAAAGCGCGTCCTACAACTTTTGAAACCAGTTTTGTTTTTAAATAATTCTCAACTCGCGCTCGCTCGGTTTCGCTCAACACTCGGTCGTAAATCAGCACTTCGAGCA
>JBDSLX010000009.1:0-6259 GCA_039916145.1 Verrucomicrobiota bacterium
TTTATCCATCTCGCAGGATTGGCCGGAGAAATGGACGGGGACGACAATTTTTGGGAGACGATTATTTTTCTTCGCGGCAACGAGTTTTTTTTCCAATTGCGCCACGCTCAGGTTGTATGTGCGTGGGTCGATGTCCACGAAATCGACTTCCGCGCCGCAATACAACGCGCAGTTCGCTGAGGCGACAAACGTGTTGGGCGATGTCCAGAGCAGATCGCCTTTTTTTAAGCCGAGCGCGAGACAACCGAGATGAAGGGCAGCGGTCGCGTTGGAAACGGCGACGGCGTATTTTGCGCCGCAATAATCGGTGACGCGTTTTTCAAATTGTTCGATGGCCGGACCTTGCGTCAGCCAATCCGAACGGAGAGTTGCAACGACGGCTTGGATATCTTCTTCGCTGATCGATTGCCGACCGTAAGGCAAATATTCGGAACTCGGAATGCGGAACTCGGAATTAGGAATTTTGCGGGAGCGGCTCATCCAACTTCGGCGACCAGTTTTTGCAGTTCCCCGTCTTTCAGCCATTGCGTGTTGTTGTCGCTGCCGTAACGGAAATCGCTGGCGGATTTTTTCCCGTGACTCCAGTTTTTTTCGACCCACTGCGGATGGTACGGTTGGAGAACGACAAACATGTCATCGAGTTCGACGGTGTTACGCGCTTCGTCTTCGGAAACCAAAACTTCGTGGAGTTTTTCACCGGGGCGAATTCCTGTGTTTTCAATTTTGCATTCGGGCGCGACGGCTTTGGCGAGGTCCATGATGTTCATGCTCGGAATTTTGGGGACGAAAACTTCGCCGCCGTGCATTTTTTCGATGGCATTGATGACGAAGCGAACGCCTTGATCGAGTGTGATCCAAAAACGAGTCATGCGTGGATCGGTGATGGTGAGTTTTCCATTTTTTCGTTGTTGCTCGAAAAGCGGAATCACGCTGCCACGGCTGCCGACGACATTTCCGTAGCGAACGCAACTGAAGCGCGTTCCTGTTGCGGCGGAATAAGCATTGCCTTGCACGAATAATTTTTCGGAACAAAGTTTGGTGGCGCCGTAGAGATTGACGGGGTTGACCGCTTTGTCCGTGCTGAGCGCCAAAACTTTTTTTACATTTTGATCAATGGCGGCGTCGATGATGTTTTTCGCGCCCATCACGTTGGTAAGAATTGCTTCAAACGGATTGTATTCGCAGGCGGGCACTTGTTTGAGCGCGGCGGCGTGGACGACAATATCGACTCCGTGAAACGCGCGCTCCAACCGCTCGCGGTCACGCACATCGCCGATGAAAAAGCGCAACGGCAAATTGGCCGTTTCGGGAAACTGTTGTCGCATGTCGTGTTGTTTCAATTCGTCCCGGCTGAAAATGATTAACTTTTTCGGGCGATAATCGCGCAGAAGAATTTCGGTGAATTTTTTTCCGAACGAACCTGTGCCGCCAGTAACCAAAACTACTTTGTCTTGCCAATTCATCGCGCCAAGTTAAGGAAAAGAATTTTAAAACGCCACAGGAACTTGATTTACAACTTTACGAAATTTTAAAGTCCAGATGAAGGGTGAATTCCTTGCCTTCGCGCCATTGCTGCAAACAATCCGTTAGCTTTGAGCAGTTCAGAAAAACTTCCTTGCTCCACAATTTTTCCTGCGGACACAACCACGACGGAGTCCATTGTGGCAAGCGTGGAAAGGCGATGCGCGACGCAAACGACGGTGCGATTTTGTTCCAGCTTTTCGATGGCGGCCTGAACTTCGGCTTCGGATTGCGAATCGAGCGAAGCTGTGGCTTCATCCAAAACAAGAATCGGTGCGTTGCGGATGAAAGCGCGGGCGATGGCGATGCGCTGACGTTGTCCGCCGGATAAAGTGACGCCGCGCTCACCGATGACGGTGTCATAGCCATGCGGAAGTTGAGAAATGAATTCGTGCGCAAAAGCGTCCTGGGCGGCGGTTTCGATTTCTGCGCGGCTGGCGCCGAGTTTTCCGTTCTCAATATTTTCCGCGACCGATTTGTTGAAGAGAACAATTTCCTGACTGACGAGTGCCATTTGTTGGCGCAAATCCGTTACGGAAACTTCGCGCAAATCCATACTGTCAATTTTTATCTCCCCGTTGGTTGGGTCGTAAAATCGAAACAGCAAATTGACGAGTGTGCTTTTGCCCGAGCCGCTCTCGCCGGCAACGCCAAGTTTGAATCCGCGTGGAATTTTTAAATTGATGTCGCGCAAGACGGGCTGGTTTCCGTATGAGAAGCTGACATTTTCCAAACTGATTTGCGATTGGAACGTTTTGACGGGTTTGGCGGGAACCGGTTCTCGTACGGTCGGTTGCTCGGACAACGTTTCTATCAGGCGCTCAATTCCAGCGCCCGCCTGGGAAACATTAATGTGAACACCGGCAATCCTTTTGACTGCGCCGAATAAAACGGCCAGTGCCGTCAAAAAGCCGGTCATGTCGGCGACGGTCTGGCGGGTGTAAAAAATGTAAATGATGAGAATTCCAATCCCGAACATGGAAATCAGATGGATGAGTGGATTGGTCAATCCCTTGGCCTGAACGTTTTTCATGCCGTGATGGACGAGTTGCTTTGAATGCTCTTTGAAACGGGCGAGTTCGTGTTGCTCCAGGTTGAACGCTTTGACGACGCGGATTCCCGTAATTAACTCCACCAACAAACTGCTTTGCGAGACGCTGGCTTTGCGTGTGGAGCGACTGGCACGACGCGCTTTGCGACCAAGAACGAGCACCGGAAACAAACAGATCGGCAAAAAAATGAGAGCGAAGAGCGTGAGTTTCCAGTCGATGATACAAAGCCCCACGATGACTCCTAAAAATTGAAACGTGGCTTTGACCAGGTCGCTACAGCAGTCCTTCAAGGCCTTGTGAAGATTCATCGTGTCCACATGGATGCGCGTAATCAAATCGCCGGTTGCGGACCGATTGAAATAATCCAGCGAAAGCGTGTTGAGTTTAGTCAGAACATCAACGCGAAGATCGTTGATGACACGTTCGCTAACCCAGCCCATGCAGTAATCAGCGAGATAATCTGTAGAACTAAGAATCAACGCGAGTATCGGCAGAAAAAGGAGCGCGCCCAAAACCCGTTGCCAGGTAAATATGCCCCCCGCAATCGGCAGCCAGGGATCAATCCATTTTTCCACGCGCTGCTTGAGTTCCACCAGCCGTTCTTTGAAAACCGCGAAAGTCTTCGACGCGGGCTTGTCAGCTTTTTCGATGGCAGGCGGCTTTTCGGGATCAAGCCGTTCCACCAAAGTTTTTGCTGCCCAAACGAAACCGCCGTTGGCAATGCCGAACAAAATGCCGAACAAAATCCCTGCCAGCAGACGCCCCCGGTATCGGCGCAGGTAAGGCCAGCCAAAGGTGAGCACTGCTTTGAAATTGTTCATTGCCGCTGGTCATAGTTCGATTTTTCGATGAGGTGTCAACACTGGAGACCGTTTGACATTTGCGGAGGCGAAACTTTGTTAATTCAATAATTAACAATTGACACTTGCGGGCCAACAATTCTACTACCGACGTGACCTCGTTGTTTTAACAGCTCGCGAACAAAATTAATTATGAAAAAATTTTCTAAATGGTGTCTTTGTCTCGCCGTCGCCTTGAGCGGCGCGTCGATCCAACTTCAGGCAGCCCAGACCGAACGGCTCCTTACTTTTGCGCTCACTGGTTTTCGTCAGGACGAAGATGCGTTGGGAAATCCAAAAGCCATTCCGTTCCGCGCCAGCACGCGAGATGTTTTGGAAGAGATTGAGTTGGCGACTGGAGCATCCGTCACCAACGGGATTTTGTTGATGGTTGAATCGCTTGATGACACCAATGCGCCGATTCAAATCGTTGCCCGAAAGGGAACCAGCGATTTCATAGTCACTGATCTTTTTACCTTCACATATGGAGAAGCCGTCTCCACAGACTTGGGGACACGAGGAACATTTTATGCAATTGATCAAATCGAATTTTCCACTCTGAACGTGGATACGAACGGGTTGACACTTCAATTCCAAGGTTTCACCAAAGAAACCCAAGCAACCGTGACAAAGAGACTTGGAACGACTCCGGTTGAGTTTGTCACCAAAACTTTCAACACCATCGGTAATGGGGAGCTTCGGTTTATCGACAGCTTTTTTGGACCGGTCAAAGGCACCGTCAAACTCGGCGCGCCGAAACTCGTTCCGAGTCCAGCAACTTTTTAGTCGGAGTCCTTGGTCACGCTTGGACCAATAGGGATTGATTAAGTTTGCTCAATGAAGTTCGTCGTTCCGGTTCTGCTCGTCATTATTGCACTGGGAATTTATTTCCTCACGCATCCCGCCTCGAAAACCGACAAGGCTGGTGCCGACTACGATCAAGCCTTCAGCAATCCGTCAGGCGTTGGGTTGCGGATTGAAACAAATAGCGTTCGGATGAAACGGACAAAAGTTGAGTTGGGATCAAACTCAAATATCAAACCGGAAGAGATCGACCAACAAATCGAAAGAATTATCGAAGCGTCGGCAAAAGCTGACCCCGCATCTTTTCAATTGATTACCACTGCGCTCAAAGACGCCCGGCCGGAAATTCGCAAAGCGGCATTGGAAGCGACGATTCAATTCGGCAGCCGCGACGCGATTCCAATTTTGAAAGAGATCGCCGCGACAACGGAAGATGTGCGGGAAAAAGTGGAAATCCTGGACGCGATTGAGTTTTTAGAATTGCCTTCTCTCAGTGAAATCAAACGGCCCCGGCGCACGAACTCCAATCCCGCTCGCGTCGAAGGCTCGCCCAAATAATCGGCGGTGCTTTCACTTGCGGAACATTTGCGCCACGCATTAAATTTCTTTCATGGCGCACGCCGAATTTGTTCATCTGCATTTGCACACCGAGTTTTCCCTGCTCGATGGCGCGTGCCGTCTGGACAAATTAATGGAGAAGGCGCACGACCTGAAATTTCCCTCGCTGAGCATCACCGATCACGGTGTGCTTTATGGTGCGATTGATTTTTACAAAGCAGCGTTGGATAAAGGAATTAAACCCATCATCGGCTGCGAAGTTTATGTCGCACCGGGAAGTCGGCTCGAAAAAAAAACCACCAGCGGCAACCGGGATGTTTACAATCATCTCGTTCTGCTTGCGAAAGACGAAACCGGCTACAAAAATCTGGTCAAGCTCGCGACGGCGGCGCATCTCGAAGGTTATTATTACAAGCCGCGCATCGATAAAGAACTTTTGGCGACGCATAAGGAAGGTCTAATCGCGCTCTCCGGCTGTCTCGCCAGTGAAATTCCCGAACTCATCACGAAAGATGAATTGCCCAGAGCGCGTGAAGCAATTGATTGGTTCAAGCAAACGCTCGGCGCGGAAAATTTTTATCTCGAATTACAAAACCATGGCATCGCGGAACAGGCGAAAGTGAATCGCTACCTGATTCCGTGGGCGAAAGAATTTGGCCTGAAACTCGTCGCGACGAATGACGTGCATTACGTCGAGAAGAATCATTCGCATGCGCACGACTGTTTGATTTGCATCGGCACCCAAACGCATCTGAGCGACACGAAGCGGATGAAATATCAGCCGGAACAATTTTTCCTCCGCTCCGCTGAAGAAATGAAAGCGCTTTTCGCCGAAGTTCCCGAAGCGGTGAAAAACACTTTGGAAGTTGCCCAAAAATGCAATCTGGAAATCGAGTTTGGCAAATTGCATTTTCCAGTTTTTCATCCTCCGGAACATTTCACGCGCGAAGGTCTGCTTCGGAAACTTTTGGCGGAAGGTTTGTTTCGCCGCTACACCATTCACGCCCGCGCCCAAGGCGAACAATTTGTGATCGAGCGAATCGACGATGCGTCACGGTTGCCCAAATTTACTCTCGAAAAACGAACAGATGTTCCAAACGACATCAATGATCCTGAAGTTGCCGCTTCGATTAAGGAAGTCATCGATCGTTTGCAAGTTGAACTCAAGGTCATCGAGGAAACCGGCTTCATTGATTACTTTTTGATCGTCGCGGATTTCGTGCAATACGGACGCAGCAAAGGAGTCAGTTGCGTGGCGCGCGGTTCCGCCGCCGGTTCCATCGTCACGTATCTTTTGGAAATTGCGAACGTCGATCCGATTCGTTACGGACTTCTCTTCGAACGTTTTCTAAATCCAGAACGCGTCAATCCGCCCGACATCGACATTGATTTTGCCGACGACCGTCGCGCGGAAATCATCGAATATGTTCGCCAGAAATATGGGCGCGATTCCGTCGCGCAAATCATCACGTTCGGCACGATGGG
>JBDSLX010000010.1:0-13086 GCA_039916145.1 Verrucomicrobiota bacterium
AAGGGACTCTGAACAAGTCTTCCGTGGAGTGCATTGCACAATGCCGGATGGAATGGATGGGATAGTACGCATTGGAGTGTTTTAGAAGCAGTCTTCTTTCCAGGCGCAGGTGCGGCAGGCGGGCTTGGCTTTGGCTTGATGGCTTTTGTCGGCGCGAAACCTGAATCTGGTTTTGAAATATTTTCTCGCGCCGCAAACCTGGAAAACCATTTGCGCAAAATTGATTTAGTCCTCACCGGCGAAGGCGCGATTGATCGGCAGACTTTGATGGGCAAAGGCGTTGGGCAAATTGCGTTGTTGTGCAAGAAACGGAAAACTCCGTGCATCGGGATGGCGGGCGTCGTCACTGAACCGGAAAAAGCAAAAAAACTTTTCACCCAAACATATGCGCTGATTGAAATAACGAGCGTTCAGCATGCAAAACTTCAACCAGCCAAATTCTTGGAAGTACTTGCAACACGAATTGCGCGGGATTGGAACTAATGTGCTGCCAGCATCTGCTGGCAGTTCGGATTCTGCCAGCGAGACGCTGGCAGCACGTTAAGCTTGCCGCCGCTCGCCGACTCGCTAACTTCCGCGCGATGAATTTGGAAGATCATTTTGGCGACATCGTTCGCAAAGCGCGGTTGATGACGAGTGTTTCAGCAGAAGCTGCGGCGAAGGCGTCTGGTTTAAGTGAGGCTGAACTTTCCGCGCTCGAAGAAACCGGTAACATTTCCAGGCAACCCAACTTTTCCGCGCTCGCGCAATTGATCGGATTGAACGGCGCGAAGCTGGAAAAAATTGCGACAGGCTGGCAGCCCGCTGAAGTCAATTTGAGCATATGGGTCGAACTGCGCAAAATCACCACGACCAAAGATTACGCCGTGAATTGTTACTTAGTTTGGGACGAAATTTCGCGGGAAGCGGCGCTGTTCGACACCGGCTGGGATGCGGAACCAATTTTCAAACTCATCGAGGAAAATGATCTTCAACTAAAACATCTTTTCATCACGCACATGCACGAAGATCACATCGCGGCGCTGGGCGCGATTCGTGAAAAATTTCCGATCATTCGTTTACATTCAAATTCCAAAACCGCTCCGCCGCAAAGCCGCAACCGCGCCAATGATTTTGTTCACCTCAACAATTTGCGCATCACCAATCGCGAAACAACGGGACACTCGGAAGATGGCGTGACTTACATCGTCGGTAACTGGCCGGAAGACGCGCCGTTTGTTGCCATTGTCGGCGATGCGATTTTCGCTGGGTCAATTGGGACAGGCAATGACTCGTGGGATTTGGCGAAAGAAAAAGTGCGCGAGAATATTTTTTCATTGCCCGCAGAAACTTTGATTTGTCCGGGACATGGGCCGATGACGACGGTGGGCGAGGAAAAGGCGCACAACCCGTTTTTTGACTTGGAGCCTGTTGGACAACCGCTTCAAAACTCGTAGCAGCCGAGGTGACGAGGCTCCAATATTTCGCTTATCTTCAGAATAATGCTGAAAAATTAGAGCCTCGTCACCTCGGCTGCTACTTTTCAAACAGGCTCCTATAAATTCCGTTGACGATTTCGGCCTCAAGATTACGCTTGGTGTATGACAATGCTTTTGCAAACAAGAGTTGACCAAAAAGTGGCTGTCAAATTTCAGAAGGCGGCGAAGCGACGCGGGCTTTCCCCTTATGCGTTTCTGCAAAAAATTGTGACAGATGCGGCGACACTAAAAGATTCTTCTTCATTACCGGCGAGTGTTGAATTGAGCCGGGAGGGATTTACTTTGCCGGAATTGCCGGGGAACACCGAGCGGGAACAAATCCGTGCTGCCATGACTCGTCGACATGTTTCTCGCTGACACCAGTTTTATCGTCAGTCCTTTCGCCAAAACCCCGAAACGCCGCGCCTGGGCGCAGAAGTTTTTTAAAGAACAACATCACCATTTATGCACGACCGCTGCGGCCTTCACTGAAGCGAGCCATTTGATTGGAGACTGCAAAATCGTCGCGAAAATCATCAACGACTACCATTTCGTGCTGGACGTGGAGGAAGAGAAACATGCGCTGGCGGCGTTGCTGGAAAAATACGCGCCGGAAATGGATTTCGCAGACGCGACACTCGTGCGAGCCAGCGAACTTTTTCCTTCCTACAAAATTGTCACCAACGATAGCCATTTCAAATGGTATCGCCGCAATCGCGAGGAGAAATTGCCGGTCGTCTGGATTCCTGAATGATAAATTTCCTTGAGACCTGATGCGCCTCTTTTAAATCTGCGAGTCAAAATTGCAAATTGACCGTCCGCTGGCGCGTTGTTAGGTTTTCGCCCCGTTTCGACGGAAATTATGCGACACACAATTTCAGTTCTGGTGGAAAATAAATTCGGCGTGCTCACGCGCGTGGCCGGACTTTTCAGCGGGCGCGGCTACAACATTGACACGCTCAATGTCGCACCGACCCAGGACGCGGACACTTCGCGCATGACGATTGTCACCCGGGGCGATGATGCGACGCTTGATCAAATCGTCAAGCAACTCAATAAGTTGGTGAACGTTCTGGAAGTGCGTAATTTCAGCGAAGGCGAATATGTGGATCGCGAATTGGTACTGGTAAAGGTGGGCGTCGATTCCAAATCGCGCGCGGAGATCATGCAGGTTGCCGATATTTTTCGCGCCAAGATTGTCGATGTGCAGCCGAAAAGTTTGACCATTGAAATCACCGGCAACGAAAGCAAAGTGGAGAAATTTATTGTGCTGATGAAAACGTTCGGCATCACGGAATTGACTCGCACCGGGAAAATCGCGCTGCCGAGGAAGTGACGTTTTGAGTCGCAGATTACGATTAAGAATGAGATTAAGATTAAGAAAAAATTAACCAAACAAAACAAATGCCTGCAAAAGTATATTCGGATAAAGACGCGGATCTAAACGTTCTTAAAGGTAAAACACTCGCCGTTCTTGGCTTCGGGTCGCAAGGACACGCCCACGCGCTCAACTTGAAAGAGAGCGGGTGCAAAGTCATCATTGGGCTTTACGACGGAAGCAAATCGATTCCGGTCGCGAAGGAAAAAGGCTTTGAAGTCTATAACACCGGCGAAGCGGTGCGGCGCGCGGATGTTATTTTCGTCGCCATTCCCGACACCAAGCAGCCGAAAGCTTATGAGAGAGACATCGCGCCAAACCTGACCCCAGGCAAAACACTTTTGTTTTCACACGGTTTTTCCATTCATTTCAAAACGATTGTAGCGCCAAAAAATGTCAATGTAATTTTGGTCGCGCCCAAAGGTCCGGGGCACATTGTTCGCCGCCAATATCTCGAAGGCAAAGGTGTTCCTTCGCTGATCGCGATCTATCAAAATCCGAGCAAAGAGGCAAAGAAAGTCGCGCTGGCCTGGGCAAAAGGGATCGGCGGAACACGTGCCGGTGTGATTGAAACGACTTTCAAGGAAGAAACCGAAACCGATTTATTCGGCGAGCAAACGGTACTGTGCGGCGGCGCGACGGCGTTGATCCAAGCCGGTTACGAAGTTTTGGTGGAAGCGGGTTATCAACCTGAGATGGCTTATTTCGAATGTTTGCATGAGTTGAAACTAATTGTGGATTTGATCAATGAAGCGGGCATCAGCGGAATGCGTTTTTCGATTTCTGAGACGGCGAAATGGGGCGATGTCTCGGTCGGCCCAAAAATTATTGATGCGAGTGTGAAAAAGCGGATGAAGGTCGCGCTCAAGGAAATTCAAGCGGGCAAATTCGCCAAAGGCTGGGTTCGAGAATATGAAACGGGTTATAAGAAGTATAATGCTCTGATGAAAAAGGGCACCAATCATCCGATTGAAAAAGTCGGCGCCCGTTTGCGCAGCATGATGCCGTGGATGCAAAAGCGCTCAATCAAAGGCGCGCAGGCAGCTTATTGAGTTTTGGAAAATAAAATCCGCCCGCAATTTGAAAAACAGGGCGGATTTTTTGTTGCGCAACTTTGAATTACAATTGGTGTTTATTGTTCCATCGGATATATTCAGGCCATGAATCAGATTGTTAAATCGTTGCTCTTGTTTGCTGTCGTTGGGTTGAGCATTAACGTTCATGCACTCACGCCCGATAATCGTTATGATACGATTATTGACCGAAATATTTTCCGGCTGAACCCGATCCCTCCGACCCTTCCGCCGACAAACACCAATCCGGAACTGACTCGCGAGGTGAAGCTTTCAGGTATCTCCAATATCGGTGGAAACAAGAAAGCATGGTTGATCGTGCCGGCGAAACCGGGTTCAAAAGATTTGCCGTTGTATTTGAATTTGTCAGAAGGTGAAGGAGCGGATTTTTTGGAAGTGGTCAGCATTTCCGAGGAAGACGGAACGGTCAAAATTTTGCATTCCAAGAATCCCATGACGCTGTCGCTAAAAAATGATTCTTTGAAACCGGCTCCCGTGGCCCCATTGGCTCCCCCGGCTCCCGGCGTTGCGCCCGTAGCAAATGTTATTACGCCACAACCCACCGCGCCTTCATACGGCACTTCATATCCCAATACCACGCCTCAGCCCAATGCGAGGGCAGTAACGGTGACTGGTGGCACGCCAAGTTTGCCTGCTATTCCTGGGTTACCTGAAGGAAGCAGCTTGCGAAGTATTCCGACGAGGACGCTGCGTGTGGCGCCAGGTGTTCAGCCCGTGCCGGAGACACCGGTTGATCCAAAAAAACAACGGGAAGTGATGGAAATTCAAAAGGCCGTTTATGATGCAGCGGGACAGCCTCTGCCCCCACTTCCTCCCACTCCTTAGTCACGGGATTTTCAAAAACTGTTCCGCCGCCCAGTCGGCATAACGCAATCCTTGGGGCGTCAATTGAAACCGTTCCTGATCCAGGCGCGCATAGCCCAGGTTAATCATGTGCGCGATTTCCGTTTTCCATTCATGGCCAAGCTCGTAGCCGGTGCGTTGTTGAAATTCCACCAAGGGCCAGCCGGAATTCATGCGCACGCCAAACGCCGCCAGTTCCCCGGCGCGCGCCAGCGGTTTTAGTTCTTCACTCGATTCGATCGCGCGCTTTCCTCGTTCAAGTTGTTCGCAATAAAGTGTAGTGTTGGACCAATTTTTGGTTCGCACGCCGCGCACATAACCCGCCGCGCTTGGGCCAAGTCCGTAAAACGAACCACCTCGCCAATAATTTATATTATGTTTGCAAGCGCAGTCGGGAATGTCGGTCCGCGCCGGTGAAGAATGTCGCGCGAAATTCGCGATCTCGTATTGATGAAATCCGTTGGCGGCCGCGATGCTCAACAACATTTCATACATCGCGCAGGCGAGTTCCTCATTCACGTCAAATTCTCGCGCCTGCAACTGCTGATAAAGCGGCGTGTCTTCTTCGTAAATAACTTCGTAACACGAAAGATGTTCGCTACCGAGCGCAGTTGCTTCAGCCAAAGTATTATTCCACATGTCCATCGTTTGCCCCGGAATGGCAAACATCAAATCAATGTTGATGTTTTCAAAACCGGCGGCGCGTAAAGTCTCGAAAGATTTGAACACCATTTCGCGGCTGTGAACGCGACCGAGTCGATCAAGCAAATTTGCATCGAGCGACTGCACGCCCATGGAGATGCGGTTCACTCCGTATTCGCGCAGCAACTTCGCCTTTTCCAGAGAAACGGTGGCGGGATTACATTCCACCGTCCATTCCGATGCGCCGAGTAAATTCAGCCGTTGCATCGATTGTAAAACAGTTTCCCATTGCCGGAGATTGAGCAGCGAAGGCGTGCCGCCGCCAAAAAAAATGGTTTCTAGTTTCAAATCGGCTGAGACGAGTTCCATCTCGCGGACCAATGCATTGACAAATCGATTGACGGTTTCTCCTTTGGCAGCTTCAGAAAAGAACGCGCAGTATTCACACTTCTGCGCGCAGAACGGAACATGAACATATAAACTTGAGACTGGACTGGGAAATAAATCGTCGGACATTGCGCTCAATATAAAGCGAGCAATCGATTCGGCGAAGGAATTTCGTGATGCAGTAGTTTTGCTTCATACATATATTTTCGCTCCTTGCCACTTCTGCGTTGCCGACAGAATTTGTCCTCGCTAGCATCCGCCCATGGTCGCTCTTGAACCAACGCCGCACAAAATTATTTTCGCCCGCAACGATGGCCGTAGCGCAAACGAACTGCGCCCGATTCGTTTTCAAAATCACATTGCGCCATACGCCACCGGTTCGACTCTCATCGAATGGGGACTGACTCGCGTCATCTGCGGTGTGACGGTGGAAGAAACGGTTCCGCGCTGGATGAAAGATCAAGGCGTTCCCGGCGGCTGGATAACGGCGGAATATTCGATGCTCCCCTACTCGACTTTGACGCGAAAATCTCGCGACAGCACGAAAGGAAAAATCGACGGACGATCCCAGGAAATTCAGCGACTAATCGGACGCGCCATGCGAGCGACGATTGATTTGGAAAAACTCGGCCCGCGCACGGTCTGGGTGGATTGCGATGTTTTGCAAGCGGATGGCGGCACTCGCACCGCTGCAATTACTGGCTCTTACGTCGCGTTACAACTGGCGATTCGCAAATTGATGGCCGACGGAAAACTAAAAGAAGATCCGACCCTTCATCCTGTCGCCGCCGTCAGCGTTGGGTTGGTGAATGGCGAAGCGCTGCTTGACCTTTGCTACGTCGAGGATGTCGCCGCGCAGGTGGACATGAACTTTGTGATGAACGGCGCGGGAGATTTTATCGAACTCCAGGGCACCGGCGAAGAAAGCACCTTCACCGAAACGCAACTTGCGGCGATGTTGACGCTGGGCAAAAAGGGAATTCAGCAATTGCTGGAGCTTCAAAAAGAAGTTATTGCCTCAGTGTAAAATTTTCCGGTTCACACTCTGTTTCTGAAATGCTTCCCACACGGCTTTTTCTTCTGCGACACGGTGAAGTTGAATTGCGCTACCAACGCGTTTTCGGCGGGCAGATCGACATGGATCTTTCTCCGCAAGGCCACGTTCAGGCTTCGGCTTTGGCAAAATATTTAAAGGGCGCATCCTTCGACGCGATTTATTCCAGCCCGATGAAACGCGCGCAACAAACCCTCGCCCCATTGCTCGCCAATTATAAAATCACGCCGACCACGCTTCCCAATTTATGCGAAGTCCATTTTGGCGACTGGACGGGATTAAGTTGGCAGGAAGTTCACGACAAATATCAGATCAGCGCTTTTCAGTGGCTCGACATGTTGGAGCAAGCCGCCGTTCCGAACGGTGAATGCAGCCGAACTTTTCGCGGTCGCATCGAGCCGTGCTTGAAACAGATTCTGGAAAATCATTCTGGCCAAAGTGTGGCGGTCGTTTGTCATGGCGGCGTCATTCGCATGATTCTTTCCATTTTGCTGAACCTGCCTTTGCCGAAACTCGCCAGTTTCGAAATTGAATACGCGAGCCTCACCCAAATTCATTTGCAGCCCCACAAAGTCGAAGTGCAATTGCTTAACTTCACGCCCTGGCGCGACTTGGTATGAAAGGCGCCCTCCTGCGAGTTTCAGTCTGTATTTCCGAACAGGCCGCAGATCCCGTCGTCGCAATTTTAGAAAACGTGTTCGGGCGAGCGCCTTCGGTTTACACAAATGCAGAATCGCGTGCAACGACCGCGTCGATTTTCCTGGACAAAAGTTCGCAGTGGAATCCATCAGTCAAAACGAAATTATTAAATGGTTTAAAGATGATCCGCGACGAGTCGGGAATCGAAATTGGTTCAGGAAAAATCATAGTTAAAAAACTTCCGCGTGAAGATTGGGCGGAATCGTGGAAGAAACATTTCAAGCCGATTGAAATTGGGAACGCTTTGCTTATTAAACCGAGTTGGAGCCGCCAGCGTCCTTTAAAATCTCAAGCGTGCGTCGTGCTCGATCCCGGACTGAGTTTCGGCACCGGCCAACACGCCACCACACTGTTTTGCCTCGAACAAATGGTTCGTTGCCGCCGACTAAATCAACCACAATCTTTTTTGGACATCGGAACCGGCTCCGGAATTTTGGCAATCTCCGCGGCGAAACTCGGCTATTTTCCAGTCTACGCTTTTGATTTTGATCCCGAAGCCGTTCGCATCAGCCAAAACAATGCCGAGCAAAATGGAGTGGGAAATCAAGTTCGTCCTGTTCGCCGCGACCTGACCCAAATTTCTTTGCAGAGCAAAACCAGGTTCGATCTGATCTGCGCGAACCTGATTTATGATTTGCTGTTGAGCGAGCGGGAAAAAATTGTGAATCGGCTCGACCGCTCTGGTTCCCTGATTCTTGCCGGCATTCTCAAAACGCAGTTTGCGCAGGTGAAAACGGCTTACGAAAAAATGGGAATGACATTGAAAGAAAGCAAAGTGGGAAAGGAATGGCGATCCGGGCGCTTTGTTTTTTGACGTTGATTTTTTTGCTGGAAAAATTTCTAAATTTTTCTGTAGAAAAGCTTTGAAAATTTCTGGAACCGTTTTAGTTTAGCCCGGTCTGAGGAGAGTAGTTGTCAAAGAAAGGAATTAAGTATGACCAAAACGTTGGACTTGATCATTGAGACGATACGCCATCCGAAACATCCCTTCCACCAAGTCGATAGTCGGCCAAAAAAACCTCAAAAAAATCGGTATGAAAGGCGAAAAATCAAAGAAATCATTCGGTTGGGAGATTGGGTAACAGAAGCCCAAATGCCACAAGCTCCAGTTTAAAAGGCCCCGTCAGAGCGAGTTTTAGAGTGAGCTGGTAATTATTGCGATGCCAGCGCCAGCGCCAATCGCCAACATCTTCAGTCGATTAAAGCGATGTTCGTCGCTGCTCTCAAAAAGAATGGTCGTGGAGATGTGCAGAAATATTCCGATCACCACAGCCATCAACTCGTGGCTGTATCTGGATAAATTTCCAGCGACATCACTAAGCCCGGCTCCGAGAGGTGACATCAAGGCAAAAATCAGCATCAGCATGAGGGCTTTGCTTTGCGCCACACCGTTGTGCAACAACATGGTCAAAAGAACGATGGAGACGGGAATGTTATGGATGACGATTCCGGCCAAAAGCATTTGCCGCGAATGTTCGTGATTCAGATTTCCACCCAGCGGCATGCCTTCGATGAACGCATGGATACATAATCCCAACATCATGCCGATAGGAATGGTTCCCGAATGGTCGTGATGCGCGTGACCGTGTTCGATGCCATGGGAAAAAAATTCTAAAAGGAGTTGGACGAAAAAACCGGCGAGTACCAGAAGCCCAATGGAAAATCCCGGATCTCCCCGAATTGAAAACGCGGGAGGCACTGCTGTTACGCTATAGGCTTCGGGCAATAAATGGAGGACAGTGATGGTGAAAATGTATGCGCCCGCAAAGGAGATCGTGACTTTGATCTTTCGTTTGTCCTCAGGTTTGAAGATGAGCACGACAGCCACACCAATGGCCACCGATAGAAACAAAAGAAAATAAGTCGTCATGTTGAACCGGCCCCAGAGTGCGCAGATTCCGTGAGATTTTTAAATCCTTTTTCCATCCCGGAAGTCCTCCTGGAAACCAACGACAGAAATGAATTCCGCCTGCAACGAATCACTGGCGGAAGGAAATTATTTCATCAACAACATCTGTCGAGCGCGTTTGATGGAGCGGTTCAACTGACGTTGGTAGTGGGAAGGCAACCCGGTGTATTTGCGTGGGAGAATACGGCCCTGATCGGTGACGAATTGCTTGAGCAAGTTGACATTTTTAAAATCAAGCGCATCGAAAGTGAAATCGATTTTGGGCTTGGGCCGAGGAGTCCGGTTTTCCATCGTGCCTTTGCGACCGGGCTTATCTTTGTCTTTGTGTATTTTACGTGGCATAAAAAATTATTTAATTTCGCGATGAAGTGTGTGACGGCGGAGCGCGGGATTAAATTTTTTTATTTCCAGCTTTTCCGTCTGTAGTTTTTTGTTGCGCGTGGTGGTGTAGCGCGAGGGCGCTTTGCCTTCTTTGCGCGCTTCGGTGCATTCGATTGTGATGATTTCTCTGGCCATAAATTATTCTTTTTCCTTTACCGGCTTTTCTTCCGCGTCTTCGTCTTCTTCCACTTCAACTCCGCCCGCGCTGTCAACTGAGCCAAGGGCACCGAGCCGACGCTGGCGCAATGCGCCGTCACGTTCGAGTTGGGCTTGCGCCTCAACGGTAAAGCGCGTCCACGGAATAGCATCCAGACGCACTTTAGGAATTTGTTTTCCAGTCAGCTCGCAAATCCCGTAGGTGCTTCTCTCAATTCGTTTCAGTGCCTCTTCAATTTCGTAAACCGCATCCTGATCTGATGAGAGCAAGCTGAGGGCAAAATCGCGGTCAAAATTATCGGTGCCGGAATCAGCCATGTGCAAACTGTAGCTGGACATTTCTTGAGCGGATTCTTTGGCCAAGCCGCTCATTTGATTGCGTAAACGTTCGCGAAGTTCTAACAGGTTCTCGTAATACCCTGTCCATTCCGCCTTAACTTTGGCATGGCCGTTTTTCATTGTCTTGGCCGACCCCTTGCCAAGAATTGATGCCGCCGTCGCGGGGGACGCTGGTTTGCTTCGGCGCGCGGGCGTCGCCGCCTTTTTTTTCACCGCTACTTTTTTTGATTTCTTCGTTGTCACAACTAATTATTTTTTACCTAAAATTCACTCTCGCGGGAGCCATTCCTATCTTCCAAAATTCGAGAGTGCGAGACTGTAGCAAAGGAAATTGAATTAGCCACAAATATTTTAAATTATCTACTCGCCAAAAACCCAGCCCCATTAGGCTCACACCGCTTTGAAACATTTTCAAAGAGCTGCACAAAGTACAGGGGAAAAATCGTTTTGCAAAAAATTTCTGGCGACGATGTCGCGATCGAGTTGACTCAGATTAAATGTTACCCGGAGGGGGAAGTGGACGAGGAGTCTGCTGATACGTTGACTCACATTCATGGTTACCGAAGAACCGACCATGAGTTTATCAGCCAAACGCGAGGCCCTGGCCCGCATTCACGGCCGCTATGAGCGCGCCGGTCGTCTGCACAAGCGGCTCATCCTGGATGAGTTTTGCGCCACGTGCGGTTATCATCGCAAAGCCGCTTTGCGGCTCTTGAACCGTCCACTCTCCACCGGGCCGCCCAAACGTTCCGGCCCCAAACTCATCTATGATCCGGTGGAAGTGCTGCCGGTGCTCAAGGTGATCTGGCTGGCCAGCGATCAGTTGTGCAGCAAGCTGCTCAAAGCCGCGTTGCCCGAATGGCTCGAACATTACGAGCGGCGTTCCGCGCCATTGCCGGAAGCTTTTAAGAAAAAAATTCTGAAGATCAGTCCCGCGCAGATCGACCGTCTCTTGCGTCCGGCGCGTGTGGGGCATCCCAAGAAGGGACTTTCCACCACGCGTCCCGGCACGCTCTTGCGTCACGCCGTGCCGACGCGCCACGGCCCGCCGGACACCACGCGGATCGGGTCAGTCGAAGCCGACACGGTCGCGCATTGCGATGATTCGACCGAGGGCGATTACGTCAATTCCCTCACCTTTACCGAGCTGGGCAGCGGGTGGACGGAGAACCGCGCCGTGTGGAACAAGAGCGCTGCGGCGGTGCTGGTGCAATTGCAGGAACTGGAAAAAGTCGTTCCTTACACGATGAAAGATTTTCACACCGACAATGGCGGCGAGTTCCTCAACTGGGCGTTACACCGGCATTTGACCGGGCGCGCGGTCAAGACTCCCTGGACGCGCAGCCGGGCTTATCGCAAGAACGACAACGCGCACTGCGAGCAAAAGAACTGGACGCATGTGCGGCAACTCTTCGGCCACGACCGCTTCGGGCATCCTGAGTTAGTCCCCTTGATGAACGATCTGTATGGGCAGGAATGGAGTCAGTTCACCAACCATTTCAAGCCGACCTTCAAACTGCTCCAGCGCGAGAAGAAGGATGGGAAAACCAAACGCATTTATGAAAAGCAACCGCAGACACCCTATCAACGCTTGCTCGCCAGCGCCGAAATCACCGAGGAGACCAAGGCCAGATTGCGGGCCGAACACGCGCGACTGGATCCCTTCGCATTAAAGAAAAGCATTGAAGTTAAACTGAAGAAATTTTTTACTCTGTTGAGTAACCTGAATCGTGAGGCAACCAAGACCTGATGTCTCCCGCCGCCGGTAACATTTAGCCGTGAGTCAATACGGCGATGAGTTGGACTTTGACTTGGCCGCGCCAGAGAGCTATCAAGCCCCAATGAATCTGACCAGAAAACTTTGGTGTGCAGCCGTTCTTTCGGTTCTTTGCTGTTGGGTTGGCGTTTCGCCGGGCGCAGAAATTATTCATGTCGCGACTTTCAATGTGGAAAATTACCTCGATGTCGCCGCCGGGACGCGTCCCGCAAAATCCGATGCCGGAAAATCTAAAGTCCGCGAGACCATTCTCGCCCTGAAAGCAGATGTGATCGCGTTTCAAGAGATGGGTAACACGAACGCATTGCTTCAATTGCGTAGCTCGCTGAAATCAGCCGGCTTGGATTATCCGCACTGGGAACACATTACCGGCTACGACACAAATATTCACGTTGCCGTTCTCAGCAAATTTCCTTTCACCGCGCAACGGCCTCACACCAACGACGGTTTTTTGCTGAGTGGCCGACGATTTCGCGTTAGTCGTGGTTTTGCCGAAGTCGATATTCAAGTGAATCCGAAATACTCATTCACTTTAATCACGGCGCATTTGAAATCACGTCGGCCCGTTCCTGAAGCGGACGAAGCGGAATTGCGTGAACAGGAAGCAATCGTGTTGCGGGAAAAAATTGCGGCGAGACTGGCCGCGAATCCGAACGTAAACCTCATCGTGCTAGGCGATCTTAACGACGTTCAGGATTCGCGTTCGACGAAAGCTGTCATTGGCAGCCGAGGAAAAACCGCCTTATTCGACACCCGCCCAGCCGAACGAAATGGGGACAATCAGCCAAATCCAAATCCGCGCTACGACCCACGAAATATTACTTGGACGCATTATTACGGGAAAGAAGATACCTACAGCCGCATTGATTACATTCTCGTCAGTCAAGGGATGAAACGCGAATGGCTGCCGGAGGAAACTTACATTGGGACTTTAGCAAATTGGGGCGTGGCCTCCGACCATCGCCCGATC
>JBDSLX010000011.1:0-4752 GCA_039916145.1 Verrucomicrobiota bacterium
CAACGTGTCGCAGCCGAGATTGCTGAGCAAAGTTTCGCTGGGCGAAAATTATTCCTGGAGCGAAGCCATGTGGGACGAAAAAGCATTCAATGTTCTACCCGCCGCCGGTTTGATTTTGCTGCCGTATCAAGGCGACTTCTCCAACGGTTACGCCTCGCGCGTGCAACTCATCGATTGGAGAAATGACTCGTTGCAACTGCGCGGTTCCATTGACCACAAATTGCAACCGCGCCGCGCCACCCTCGCGCAAAACCGCGTCATCTCCGTTTCGGGCTGGGAATTTCTGGCGGTCAACGTCGATGATCGCGACCGTCCCGTCGTGACGCGCGACCTCACGCTGGCGTGGCCCGTCGATCGAGTGATTCTTTCCGGCGATTACCTTCTGGAATTTGGCGCGCGCGGATTTTTCTCGGGCGACGAACGTGCGATCATTCGCATCGGGCGCGCCGAATCGCCCAACCAAATTCTTACACAATGGTCTTTGGGCGACGTGCCGATTCTTGGCGCGACCGTGAAAAGCAATCTGCTTTATCTGTTGCAAAGTGAATCGAGCCGCTTTGCCTTCGATGCGACGGGGAATCCGTTGCCGCAAACGAACTCCGCCACGTTGAGCGTGATCGATTTAACGAAATTGCCGAACCTCGAGATCGTCGGCCAGACGCAGGCGACCCTTTCCAATTCGTTAAGCGCCTGGAACCTCACGCCGCTCTGGGTGCGAGACGATTTGCTCGTTTGGGAAAGCGCGAATTCCTATTGGTTTTTTCCGATGCTGTTTGCCGCGCAGCCTTCCGCACATATCGGTTTTGCCTCAGCCGCTACGGAAGTTTACGCGACACCTGCGAGTGTGGCATTACCCGCGACTGGCTCAACGCCCGCAGGTTCCCTCGCTCCAGGTGGAATTGTCGCGAACCGTTTTATGCCGCCGTGGTTTTATGGCGGCGGCGCGGGAACGGAACTGGTCGCGTTCAACGTGAGCGATTCCGCGAATCCACAATTTGTTTCCGAGCTGAATTTGAGCTCGGAGGAATGGAGCACGCACAACGCCTCCTTTGCTGGCAATGGGCTGGTGTATTTGAGCCACACGAAATTCGATAGCGGCTCTCGCACGGACGACGACATCTGGATGGAAAAATATTATCTCGACGTGATTGATTACAGCGACGCCGCAAATCCCACCTTGCGCGACGCCGTGAATATTTCCGGCGCGCTGGCGGGAGTTTCGCATGAAGGAAACGTGCTCTATACCATTTCCTCACACACCGCGCGCAGCGAAAAAACCTGGATCGACGCGCTGGCCTACGACGGCGTTCGCGCGTCGCTCATCGGAGCACTGGCGCTTCCATCCGAGTGGCCACACCCGACGCTGATTGCGGTCACGAATATTTTTGTCGGCGTGCCGAAGTCGGACTCCACTGGTGCGATTGAAGTCTGGAATATTTCTGTGTCGGGAAAATTGGTTCGCGCCAGTTCCACTCCGCTCGCCCAGCCTGCGCATTCATTCGCTGCGTTTGGCCAACTGTTCGTCGCGCAAACTGAAAATCGTCTGCAATTATTCGACGCCACAAATCCATTGGCGTTGCAACCTCTCGTGAGCGGCTCGGCCGAAAATTGTTTGTGGCCAAACCTCGAACACGCGGACGGCTCGGCGGATCGCGGATTGTGGGCACCGCTGGGTGATTATGGCGTGTTGAAAATTTCGAGGTAGCCTGGACAGCCCGGTCTACGCCCACTCCGGTTTTCACCGTGGCACGCTCGGCAACCGAACCGATGCGCTCGGTTAACACGAACGGCGACCGAGACCGGCGATGGCGAAATAGGAAGTGGTGAATTTTTCAAGAATCGCAACGCGGTTCTATTATTCATTTAGTTGCGCCGAAACATCGCGCGCTCCGTGAAGCATACGAACGACTTCCAACGGCTCCGATGCCGGATCGTAAACAATGAGATAAGTATCCCGCACCGCAAAGAAGCGTACAGGTTTGTCCGTCAAATCGCGGCGGAAATGCCCTAGGTCAGGTCGTTCGGCCAATCGCTGGCAAGCATTCAGAAGATCGGTTTCGAGACGGTCAGCCGCAGACAGATTGTCTTCCGCGATGAATCTCCAGATTTCAAATACGTCGTCCTCCGCTGCTGGCGTGAGACGATAGGATTTCATCAAGCGCGGCGGCTTTTCCAAACTTCTTTGCGGGCGGCGAGATTTTTCCGTGTCTGTTCCGGCGTGCGTAACTGCCCGGACTTGGCTTGTTCCCAACCGACATCAATCTTTTCCCGCGCCTCGGCGTTCCATGATTCCTTCTGTTGAAGCAGGCGCAATCCTTCGCAAACTACTTCGTCCACAGAGTGAAATTCGCCGGCGGCCACTTTGCGGCGAATGAATTCTTCCAGCGGTGTTGGCAAGCTGACTGTCATAGCGCAATTGTCAGTTTCGCAGCGGCGATTGTCAAACTGGATGTCGTTTGGACACAACAATCGAATTTGGCCGGTCTATTCGCACGCCGGTTTTTCCGGCGGCAAACCCGGCAACCGCCACCAAACCGACACACTCGCCTATCACAAACCGAAGCCACGCGCCGCGATGACAAAATAGATTTTGCGTTTGGAATCAGCAAAGGGGAGCGCACGCCGCTGGCGTGCGGTTTTCGGCGGCCCGCCGAAAACGTCGTTCCACAAATTTGCTCGCGGGGAAAATAATAATGTGGAACGAAGGTTTGGGCGAGCCGCCCAAACCAGCACGCGGGCCGCGTGCGCTCCCCAAAATTCTCGTTCCATTTCCGCCGTCTTCAGGGTGCAAATCGTTCTGACCAGGTTACCGGGGATGTTATCCCCGGCTAATTTCCGACAGCCCTCCGGGCTGATGTCGATGCAAACCTCGCCCAAGACTGGCGACGACGAAGTAAACCTTCTACGAGCCTCATCGCGGATTTGGTGTAAGGCAAATAACATCTTCTGGGCAAAGCCTGATTTCTTACGTTAGCCTTTAATAAATTCTGCATGAAACGCCTAGCACTTATATCGTTCGCATTTTATTCGATGTTTGGCTCGGCTCTTGCACAAACGAACTTAATTAACGTTGGTCATGTTAATGACTCGAAAAATGCCTCTCAAGTTGCTGTGGTTGGAAAGTATGCCTATCTGGCAAACGGCGGCGATGGTTTGCGTATTTACGATGTTTCGGATTCAGCCAGACCCGTCAATGTCGGACACATAAGAAATGCAGGTTTTCACGGCAGCGCAATGGGCATTGTGATTTCAGAGAAACGGGCTTTCATCGCAAATGGCAACGATGGTTTACGAATCTACGACATTTCAAAACCTGCAAAACCCGTCAATATCGGCCATGCACCGAGAAGCAACCTGGTAGCCGCCATTGGAATTGCGATTTCCAGCAATTACGTGTTTTTGGTGGGTGGAACGGAGGGAATAGATGTGTATGACGTTTCCAATCCGACCGCGCCTTTAAATGTTGGCTCCATAAACGATGGAGGACATGCACACTCAATTACAATCGCGGGTAAATACGCCTACGTCCCCTACAATGACCGAGGTCTCCGTATCTATGATATTTCTAATCCAAGTCACCCAACCAATGTTGCTTTGATCAAACCCACAGACCCACCTTCCCCGTTGCTTCTTTCCAAGGTCCGTCATGTTACGATTGATGGTAAAAGGGTTTTTATAGCGAACGCGCCAACGAATATGGGCGTGCTTGAATCTCCAGAATCAGTTGACTATTCCGTTTTTGGCTATCCTCGCGGTGTTGCGATCTCGGGTAAATACGCCTTTTTGGCAAATGATTTCGGCGGATTACATATTTATGATGTGTCCAATCCACTAAAACCTAACAAATTAGGATTTACTAATAATCATCCTTCCAGAAGTGCAGTGGCCCGAGACGTTGTTACGTCCGGAAATTACGCCTATGTGGCTAATTTCGCGGATGGCATTCGGGTATACGATGTTTCGAACCCATTGAAACCGATCAATGTTGCGCACGCCAAAAATGTCGATAATGGATTCGCGAAGCGACTCGCTTTGGCGGGTGACTTTCTTTATGTAGCCAACGGCGATGATGGATTACGAATCTATTCATTGAGAAATCCTCGGCCGCCTTATTTCGTCTTTGTTGTAACAGCTCTTGCGACGATTGTATTCATTATCATTGTGTTGATCTTCGTTTTGTTTCTGAGGAAGCGAAGAATTCCCGGTGAAAAGATTGTCCAAACTGGAACGTGACTTATGACTTGGGGTTTGTTTATTGCGTCATTCGTGATGGTTTTTGCGCCATCAGCCCACTGCGAAAACTGGCCGGTCTGGCGCGGGCCGCGCGGCGCTTCCTCGTTATCGAATCCGCAATTGAACATCGACTCGCTTCTGATAGCTTGCCTTCGTGAGTCCGACGATTTTCCGGTATCGTACTATCGGTTCTATTTTTTCTCCAGAGAAGAGCTTCGAATTCATGTGCATGTGATTTCGCCGGACGGCGAGACCAAATTCTGGATCGAACCAAAGATTGAATTGGCCGTGAACAAAGGTCTCAGCGCAACTGAACTGAACGAACTGAAACAACTGGTTGAGGAACGACAAAATGAAATCCGAGAACATTGGCGCAAGCACTTCGCAGGTTGAAGTTTTGAATGTTTCGCCGCACGGCTTCTGGTTGCTTGTGAAGGATCGCGAATTCTTTCTGGCTTACGACGATTTTCCGTGGTTTCGCAACGCAACGGTCAGCCAGCTTTTTCACGTGGAGCTTCA
>JBDSLX010000012.1:0-15686 GCA_039916145.1 Verrucomicrobiota bacterium
CGCAATTGCTGGCCACCGGAAAGCGAGCGCGCAACAAGTCCAACACCTTGATAAAGTTTTACATGGCTGCCGATGATGGAAGTCTCTCCGATGACGGTGCCAGTGCCGTGATCAATAAAAAAGTGCGAGCCGATTTTCGCGCCGGGATGAAGATCCATTCCAGTGCGGCTGTGTGCCCACTCGGACATGATGCGCGGGATGAGTGGAATATTTTTCCCGTAAAGTTCATGCGCCATCCGTTGCACCGCGATGCTCTCGACGAACGGATATGCGACGATGACTTCTTCTTTGCTCAACGCAGCGGGGTCGCCGTTGAACGCAGCTTCGGTGTCGGTTTGCAGCAATTCGCGGATGCGCGGAAGGTTGCCAAGAAATTCTAAAGTCAAAGTTCGGGCAAGCGCGCGTAAATCTTTTTGGCCGGAATTTTCCGTCCGCGCGTATTCCAAGCTTTTGTAAATTTCATCTTCGAGCCGGCCCAGAACGGAATCCATCAACGTCGCGGTTTCAACTTTTAGTTCAGATGAATGAATTGGTTTTTCATCGAAGAAACCCGGGAAAATCAAACGGAGCAAATCAAGCGTGATGGAAGCAATCGCGCTTTTGGACGGAAGATTTTTTCCATCGAGATGATTGATGCCGCCGCTGCGGGCGTAGGAAGCAATCAGTTGATCGGTCAATTGCGTCACGTTCACGTCGCGAGTATTCCGCAGGAATTTC
This sequence comes from Verrucomicrobiota bacterium, assembly GCA_039916145.1. GTDB lineage: Bacteria > Verrucomicrobiota > Verrucomicrobiia > Limisphaerales > CANJXF01 > CANJXF01. The sequence continues at coordinate 718 of JBDSLX010000012.1, forward strand.
GCAAACGCAAGCGAGGGGAAAATATCCCGCGAAGCAAACGAAAGAATGCGAAGCCAGAGGGAAATAAAAAAGGCTGGGAAATAAATCCCAGCCTTGAGAAAACTTTTTTAAAGTTTACTTCGCGTCGTCAGCTTTCTTTTCAGAAGCCGGGGCGCCTTTTTTGCCACCGCGTTTTGGCATTTTATCTTTGTCCTCTGCGCTCATTTTCGCGCGTTCTTCCGGATCAAGTTTGCCGTCTTTGTTCGTGTCGTATTTCTCGACAATTTTTTTCTGCTCTTCAGTCAGAACCGGTTTCTTGTGTTCTTTCTTTTCTTCCGCTTGAGTTGTAACCATTCCGAGCAGGCTAAGTCCGAGGACGATTGTTGCTAATTTTTTCATATTATCTTTCTTGCAGCTTTTGCCCCGAGCGACGCGCCCGGTCTTGCGCTGCCACAATGTTCGAGGGGTGAGACGAAAGCGATTTTAAGACGGTTACAACTTTTTGAGGATGCTGAGACAAGCAGATACCACGTGGTCAACCTCAATGGAGTTCATGCAGCGGAAATCAATCGGGCATTCCCGTAGAAAACAAGGCGCGCACGGCACAGAAGCCCTGATTATTCCGTTGTTTTCGGACAATGACGGTCCCGTCAATTCGGCGGACGTACTACCAAATGGAACGACGACCGGCGTTCCCACCGCGGCTGCGACATGCATCGGCCCGGTGTCGTTGGTTAACACCAGTTTGCAAAATTTCAATCCCGCACAAAGTTCGCGCAATGTCGTTTTGCCTGAAAGATTCGTGGCGAAATTGCGTCCCAGTTTTTTTTCAAGTGCTCCCGCTACTTGAGCAGTTGCAGAATCTTTCGCTCCAAAAATGATCCAGCCGCAATTTGTTTTCTGGTGAACTTCCAAAGCCGCCGCGATGAACCGTTCGGTCGGCCAGCGTTTGGCCGGGCCGTAGTCCGCGCCGGGATTAAGTCCAAGCCAAAGTGAAGGGTGTGAATCCGAAATTCCGCTGAGTCTCGTGCGAAATGCGGAAATTTCTTTTTCTGAAACGAATAGCTGCGGTGCGATCGGGTCTGGTTTTGCACCGAGCGCGGCGACCAGATGCAAATATTGGAAAATATGATGCCCTTGCAAAGGCAGCCGTTCGTTTTTTTTTGTATTTCGCCCTTCCACCAGAGCCTTAATTTCAGCGACCGAACGTTTGCGCATTTCAATCGCTCCAGTGCGCGGTTGAATCGATTTAGTCAAAAATAAATTTCGTCCCAGACGCGTGTAGCCGATGCGTTGCGGGATTCCAGCAGCCCAAAGTTCAATGGCGGAGCGATGCGAGTTCGGCAGCGCCAGTCCGATATCAAATTTTTCGCGGCGCAGTTTTTGTCCGACGTGCCACGCGCTTTCGTTATTGGCAAACGTCAGCACGGCATCAAGCGCGGGATGATCGAGCCAAAGATCGGCCAGCTTTTCGTGCGTGAGCAAGGTGATGTGCGCCTCTGGTTTTGCCTCGCGCAATCGTTGCAACGCCGGCGTGGACATTACGGCGTCGCCGAGCCAATTCACGCCGCGAATTAAAATTTTTTCACGCGCCTTGCTCATAGTTGGGCCGACTTACCTTTGACATCGACGATTCTGGTTTTGCGGGTTTTCGCGGTGCGCGGCTTCCAGCGGTTGTGGACCCAAAACCAGTTGGCGGGATCGCGGCGAACAGCAGTTTCAAAGGCGCGATTGACATCGAGCATGATTTCTTCCGACGAACGCGGGCGTCCGTTTTCGTGGGTGGGAATTTGATCACCCGCTTCCAGACGCCATTTTGCCAGACCGACGCGAAAACAAAATCCAGTGGCGAGTGGACATTGATAACGCAACGCAAAAATCGCCGGAGCGGCGCTCGTCGAACATTCGCGACCAAAAAAGGGAATTCGCAAACCGTTGTTGCCAGCATGTTGATCGGCGAGCAGTCCCAGAATAATTCCCGGTTGTGACATCGCGGCTTTGAGCGCGGCGGCATCGGTGCGTCGCTCGAAAAACAAACAGCCGGATTTTTCGCGCAACGATTGCATCAGGCGATTAAGCGAAGGTTGGCGCAATCCGCGATAGGTTGTCGCAGTTTTGAAAACGGGCATAAACTGTCCGTAGCGCGCGTAGGTTTCAAAATTTCCAAAATGTCCGATGGCAACCACGCACGTTTGGGGCGCATCGCCGGGTCGCGGCAAGAGCTTCCCCGCGCCGACAAATTCAATTCGACCGCGTAATTCTTCGAGTGTCATGCCGGCGGTTTTCGCGGCGCAGCAGAAGTTTTCACCGATACGTTTAAAATTTTCTTTCGCGATGGCGCGAAGTTCATCGGGAGATTTTTCCTTTCCGAAACAAAGCTGTAGATTTTTTAAAACCACTTTTCGATGGCGCGAATCAAGCAGATAAAATAATGCGCCGCCAGCGCGCCCGATGCGGGCAACCCACGTCAAGGGCAGTGCTTGAAGCATTGCGATAACGGTTCGCACCAGAAAATAAAGCGGCTTGTCCATTCTCAACGCAGACAGATTTTTCGGACGCAATCCTGAAAGTCGTTCGCCCCGGTTAGAATTTTGATTTCCACGCGCATGAAATAAATCGTGAGGTCGCGCCGGTCAATTTTCGGAAAACGCACGGCGTCTTTTTGCGTCGTGATGATAGCGAACGCCTGACGCTTCTTGCTGCGGTTGATGGCGTTCAGAATTTCCTGCTGCGTAAAACGATGGTGATCGGCGAAACGTTTCGAGTAAACCAATTCGCCGCCGAGTTTGATGAGACTCTGCTCAAAACTTTCCGGCTGCGCGATGCCGCAGAACGAAGCGATTTTTTTCCCCTGCAGCAGTTCGAGACCTTTTCGTTCGCCACTGAAAACGTCTTCAAAATATAGTGGAGCGTGAATACATTCGATGATACCGGCGGTTGAATTGTACTGCTCAATTCGCTTCCGCAATTCCGCAGTATTCCCATCGCTTTTGGTGATGAAAATGGTGGTGGCGCGCGCGAGGTGGGATGGTGGCTCGCGTAGGGTTCCGCCGGGAAGGAGCCTTTCATTTCCAAAAGGTTGCTGGCGATCGACAAGCACTACATCGTGCCGGCGTCCACGCAGTTTCCAGTACTGAAATCCGTCATCAAGCAGCAGCGTGTCGCAACCAAATTTCTCAATGGCGTAACGTCCGCTCTTCACGCGGTCTTTGTCCACGAGCACGACGACATCTTTTAAATTTGACGCGAGCATGTAAGGTTCGTCGCCAGCGGTTTCGGAATCGAGCAAAAGATTTTTGCCATCGGAGACAATACGGGGCGGAGTGCTATCGCCGCGAAACAAGATGGTGTCCCAAAGACGTTTTGTCATTGGCGGCGGCTTGGAGCGATAGCCGCGTGAAAGAATGGCGACCGTGCGCCCCTGGTCCTGAAGAACGCGCGCAAATTTTTCGACGACCGGAGTTTTTCCTGTGCCGCCGACGGTGAGATTTCCAATGGCGATGACCTGCACGCCAAGAGTGGAATCTCGAAAAATTCGGACGTTGTAGAGAAAGCGCCGGGTTTTGACGACGCCGATGAAAACTTTTGAGAGCGCTAACAAAATGCTGCGAAGAATCGCTGCGCGTTTTCCGCGACGTTCTTCCAGAATGACTTCGAGAACGAATGTCTCGGTCGCTTCTGTCCAAGCTCGAAAGGTTTCCCTCATTTTCGTCAGCTTGCCAAGTCGCTACACTCAGAGCAAGCGGACTGAGCGCAGGCGATTTTTTTAAAAAAACTTTGTTTGCTTTTTTACAAGGTTCAGAGGAAGTTCTCCGACAATGTTTTTCTTAGCTCTCGGTTTCACTCTCGGAATTGTGTTCGCTTCATTCTTTGAATGGGTGTTGCACAGATACATTATGCATCAGCCGCTGGGTAAATTCGTTTACCCGTTTGAGGCGCACGCGGTGGTCCATCATCGGACTTTCAAAGCAGATCACACTTACCATCTGGTCAATGAGTCGGACAAAAAAACCATCCCAATGGCGTGGTGGAACGGTCCGGTTTTGGTGATGTGTTGCCAATTGCCGTTTCTGATCGCGTGCATCATCATCGGTAACTACTGGCTGCTCCTGGGATCATTTATCGCTTCGGCCGGTTATTATGGGGCTTACGAATACATGCATTGGTGCATGCATTTGCCGAAACAGCGCAACGTCGAACGCTCATGGATTTTCTATCGGCTCAACGGCCATCACTTGTTGCATCACCGTTACATGCATAAAAATTTCAATGTCGTGCTGCCATTGGCTGACTTGCTCACCGGCACGCTGATGTTGCGCTCCAAAGTTTGCTTTGCCCAGGCGCAGGGACCGCGCGTGCCAAACGTTCAACCGAAGCAGAGGAAACATAGAGTCAGCAGCACGATTTCGGCATAATTTATTTCAAGGGTGGGCCGAAGTTTTCAAATCAAGCCACCTGGTGAATAACATCCCGGCGCGTCCTGGAATGACTTTTTCAAACTTCCGAAAGCAGAATCGAATTTAAGGCTGCTTCGGGTTGGCCATTTTTTGCTCGATAATTTCCAAATACGATTCCGCAAGGGTGTTGGGCTGTAGATTTTCTGACCGTTCGAAATATTTTTTTGCGCGGGCGTAATCGCCGAGTTGCACCATGTGCCAGCCTTGATGAGCAGTCATAAAAGCACTGTTCGGATCAAGTTGGCTGACGCGCTTAAAGTAGGGGCCGGCCTCATTTGTTTTGCCGAGCCAGTCCAGGCACATTCCATAACCCAAGTAGCTGTAAGGATCGTGCGGATTCGAATCAATGCCGCGCTGGAACCATTGCATTGCTTCTTGCGCCAGTAATTCGTATCCGCTAATCCCGTAAAAACTGCGAGTACGAAAAATTTCCCCAATCCAATACGCCACTCCAAAGTTCTTCGGCTCAACCTCGAATGCTTTTTTGAGTAACGCCAGTTTGCGATCCGAATAAACCTCTTCCTGGCTCGCGCGACGGAGCCAAAGCTCTTGCTGTGTTTGGCGCACGCCCTGTTGTCCCAGGTAAATCAATCCTGCCATTCCAATTATAGTTAGTGAGATTTTCCCAATCCTTTCCCAGCGGAACCAAAAACTCTCGGTTGCGAACCGGAGATAAGTTGTGACCAACGCAACCAGCGTAATCGCGGTAATCGCGTTCGCCGGGATGTGCATGTTGAAATCGAGCGCAGAATGAAAAAGCATCGCGAGAACGCCGAGTGAACCCCCGAGAACCAGAGCAGTTTTGTTGCTCTTTTTGTGATTATTATTCACGCTACGCCGAATCGCCCGCCATGTTTTGAAAACTCCGGCGTAAAATAACGCGATGAATGAGGCGATTAGACCAAGCCCGACTAGACCCCAATCAGCGAGTGTATTCAGGTAATCGTTGTGAACATATTGCGGACGCCCCTGAATGGATTCGGGTCGGTATTGGCGAAAGCGATAGTCGTAATGGGCGGGACCCGCGCCCAACCAAATATCTTCGCGCCATATCTGAATGGCAGAGTTCCAATAACGAAACCGGTCATCATCAATTTTGTCGGAGGCTAAAAGTCTTTTGAATCGTGTATGGGATTCTTGCGCTTTCACCATGACAACAACTCCCAGCGCCAACAGCAAGGCCAACCCGACAATGGAGTGAATGCGAAACTGGCGCTGGAAAAGCAAAACCGTAAAAAAAATCAAGAGTGCCAACGAAGAAGCGATCCATCCCCCCCGCGAAAGAGTGAGGCCGATTCCGACCAGAAGCATGAGCGAGGCGTACCCTAAAATTATTTTTGCGGCGTAGCTGATTTTTCCGATCAATGTATAAGCCAAGGCCACCGGCAAAATCATTTCAACGAATCCGGCGAAATGATTTGGGTTGATGAAAGTGCCGCTGCCGCGAAGGACATACCCTTCGGGTTTGATCATCCCCCAAATTTTTTCGTGATGCGTGATGAATTGAAAAATGGCGAAGATTGAAAGTGCGAAAGCGAGCGCAATCAGAGTGAGCGTGAGGAGTTGAGTTGATTCCTGGCGATTCAAATTGTTAAGAATCGCGAAAAACAAAAACGCATAGACTAAAATTTTAATCAGCTCGAGACGCGCGACATATTCGATCGGCGCCAAGTGGTAACGAACGATGGCATAGAGGACAAAGGCGAGCATGGACCAACAAATAGGCGGACAAAAGAGAACAAGTTGAGGATTAAGCCAGAGTCGAAAAATCCAGAGGAGAATTACGCCCATCGTCAGCGCTTGAATGACGACAAATTCCAGTGTGCGAACAGCGCCAATTGCGAGTGGGCCAAAAATCAAAATCGCAAGAACAAGGCCCAGTATGCCCCGTTCGCACCAGCGGTCTAAACGTTCGCGCTCCATTTAATTCGGAAACTTTTTGCTTGATCCAGGGAAAGAGATAAGGCGCAAAAGACTTTTGTTTTCTCTCGCGCCTTTTTGGAGGTACAAATCCACAACTCAGCTTAAATACTCACGAGGGTCGGTGATTTTACCGGTGAGCGCGCTGGCGGCGACGGTGCTCGGCGACGCGAGAAATACTTGCGATTCCTTGTGCCCCATCCGACCTGGAAAATTTCGATTGGTGGCGCTGATACATTTCATCGGCGAATTCATGCGGCCAAAAGTATCAACAGGCCCGCCGAGGCACGCGGCGCAACCCGCATTTTCGGTCATTTGCACACCGGCATCGACCAGAATCTGCCAGACTGTTTTGTCGCCCCAACGCGCAGTTTGCAAATCGTGAACAATTTCGGGAGTCGCGGGCACGCCAAAGGTGTCGATGACAACTTTCTTGCCGCGCAGGACACGGGCGAATTCGAGGAAGTCACTCGTTTTTCCGCCAGTGCAGGAGCCGACGTAGGCACGATCTAATTTAACATTGGAAAGTTCCTTCGCGGTTTTGCGTTGGCCCGGGTCAGGATGACAGGCGACGGTCGGTTCAAGTTTGGAAAGATCCACCACTTTTTCGTAAACGAATTTTTCATCCTTGTCGTGTTCGACTGGAGTGTAGCTCGCTTTAGTTCCATTCAACTTGCAGCGATAATCGACAGCGGCCTGGGTCTGGGAATCGAATTCAAAAATTCCGTTTTTTCCGCCCGCTTCAATGGCCATGTTCGCAATCGTCATGCGGTCATCCATCGACAAATGTGGAATCGCGGAGCCGTCAAATTGCATCGCACGATACGTTGCGCCGTCGAAACCGATTTCGCCGATGCAATGCAAAATAATATCTTTGGCCATCACGCCGGGCTGCAATTTTCCTTCGAGGCGGAAGTGCATTGTCTCAGGAACTTTGATGAGCAGTTTGCCGGTTCCCATGACGAAACCCGCATCGGTGTTGCCGATGCCGGTGGCAAATTCGTTGAACGCACCCGCCATGCAGGTGTGCGAATCGGTTCCAAATAAAATTTCACCGGGGCGGGTGTGGCCTTTCTGCGGCAACGCGGTGTGACAAACGCCAGCGTAGTTCGAGCCGTATTGTTTATTGAGCAAACCTTTGGTCGCATCAAAAACCCAGCGGCCATTCGGATCGTCAATTACGTCGTAAAAATAAGGAAGCTCCTGCTCTCGCACGAAGTCGCGGAGAATATCGACGTTGCGATTGGATTTGGAATCAGCGGTGAAAATGTAATGGTCGGGAATAATGACAACTCTGTTCTTGTCCCAAACTTTCGCGGACTTTCCGAATTCACGTTTGAAAACGCCGATGGTTCCCGGACCGCAAACGTCGTGGGTCATCAAAATGTCGGCGTTGACCCAGATATTATCTCCAGCTTGCACACCAGTTTTGCCCGCCGCTCGCGCTAATATTTTTTCCGTCAATGTCATAATACGTCGGCCAACGTAATGGAGTGACTGGCTGACTGCAATTCAGAATCATCCGACACCCGTTTCTCCAAACGGTTTAGGATTCAAATCACCTATTAAGAAAAGTTCGCGTTTGACGATTGGCGACTTATAGGAGATACATTTAAATCCAAAACATGTTTGTACGCTGTCTAGCTTCAATTCGTAAGTCCGCGCCATTGGCCGTCGGCGCAGCCTTGCTTTTGCTGGGAGGCAACTCCGGGCTTTATGCTGAGCCCATCGAGTTTTCTAAATCGGAGCAGAAACCCGATGCCACTCAGGACAAGAAAAACAACATTCTTAATTATAGGGCTTACCGTCCTTCACAATCAGTCTCTGGTTCCTCAGGAGTCAACGATCGACTCTCGGCTCCCGCCGTCCCGGCGCCGGTTGCTCCATCAACGAGAACGACCCGACAACAACAGGATCTTCTTGACCGGCAAAAAAATTGGATTTTCGTGACTCCGGAAAATGAGAAAAAGGCGGATTCGGCGGAAGAAGTTTTGGGAATCGACGAGAATGCGCTGGATGGACAATCGAAAAGTATCGTTACCCAATTTCTGGAAAATAAGAAATCCAACGATTCGAAAGCGGGAGAGGCAAATGAATGGGACAAGGATCAGAAAAAACAATTTGGCAAAGAGAAAAATTTCGGGTTGGGGAATGAGAGGCAGAATAGAAATGACGGTTCGCTCCAACCCAATTCAGAGGAGAAAAATTTCGGTGGGCCACGAGAGGAACTAAGTTTACCCCAGTTGTGGCGGGATCAGCACTCCCCGCGCGCGGAGAAGATGCGGGAAGAAAAGCAAGTCCGCATGAATGAATTTCAAGGCTTATTTAAATCACAAAGCGTTGCGCCGGTTCCTCAAGGTTTCAACGCCCAAAATAATCTTAATTTGCAATCAGGAGGTTCTCCATCCGGCAGCGGTGTCTCCTTTAACCGCAGCGCACCCACCCCATATAATTCCGTGAAAAATCCTCCCCGCGCTCCTGCTGGTGTAAGTCCTTTGGGGTTGCCGAATATTAACACGCGTGTTTTTGGCCAATCCGCCGCGCCCATCGCGGTGCCCGAACCAGTGCGATCCGCGTCGCAACCCGCAGTTCTTCCTCTTCCAAAACGTCGCCTTTGATTCAGTCTAAACGCAAAATCGAAACGGCTGTTCCAGCGGCGAGGATTGTCTCAGGGGAAATTTCCAGCAGCCCATTTGCTTTTGCGAACGAGCTTAAGATGTGCGACGCCTGCGTGCCCGCTGAGTGAACACGGCCATTTTCATCTGCGAAAACACGAACGAAATGTCGGCGATTGCCGCGATTTTCCAAAGTTTCACCCAAAGTAGCGGGACGACTTGGCCATGAGAAATTTTTGATGCCTTGCATTCGCGCCAACGCCGGTGCGGCAAGCAAAATAAAAGTCACAAGTGCGGAAACGGGATTCCCTGGCAAGCCAAACAACGGTTTTGCGCCGAGTTGGCCGAAGACGAAAGGCTTTCCGGGTTTGATGGAAATTTTCCAAAAATGGAGTTTGCCTCCCAAATTTTCGAAAGCGGCTTTCACGAAATCCAATTCGCCGACCGACACTCCGCCGGTTGTCACGACTGCATCACATTCGGCAAACGCTTTTTCTAACGCGGCTTTGGTGGCAGCAAGCGTGTCGGAAATCAGTGGAAAAATTCTTGGAACGGCACCAATACGCCGGGCAAGTGCAGCGAGTCCGATACGGTTGCTTTCAAAAATTTCACTGGGGCCGATTGGTTGGCCCGCTTCGCGCAGTTCGCTGCCGGTGGCGAGAAGCCCGACGATGGGCTGGCGGGCAACTCGCACAGATTCAACTCCAACTGCGCCCAATAAACTAAGGTGGCCAACGCCCAATCTCGTGCCGGCTTCTGCCAGTGTTGCGCCAGCTTTTATATCTTCGCCTCGAAACCGAATATTTTCCCACGGTTTCGCGGGACCAAAAAATAAAACCGTGTCAGCGTTTTTTAGATCAACTTGCGTCTCTTCCTGCATCGCAACGGCGTCTGCCCCGCTGGGCAAAGGTGATCCGGTGAAAATGCGAACGCAATTGCCCAATTCGATTTTTCCCGAGAAAGATTTGCCTGCCGGGATTTTCCCGATGAGGCGCAAGGAAATCGGGGTGGCGCGATTCGCTGAAATTAAATCTTTCGATTGAACGGCATAACCATCGACGGCTGAGTTGTCGAAACCAGGAAGATTGATTGGGGAAATAATTTTTTCCTCAAGCACGCGGCCATCGGCATCACTCAATAAAACCGATTCGCCCGGCAATGATTGAACTGCTTTAAAAATTCGGCGGCGCGCTTCTTCCAATTCGAGCATGAGCCAAACTTCGGACGGCGAATTTTGAATGTCGAGTGTGAAAGTGGTCGGATCTCTTCAATGCGCCTGCGTCAGCACCAGAACTTGTTCCAATGTGGACATCCCCTCGCGCGCTTTATCCAATGCGACCATCCGCAGAGTTTTCATTCCCTGCTCGACGGCGAGTTTGCCGATTTCCTGTGCGGTCGCCCGTTTGATTACGAGCTTTCGGATTTCATCCGTGATGGTCATGGCTTCAATAATCGCTGCGCGACCTGAGTAACCGGAGTTTTTGCAACGATCACAACCACGTCCGCGATAAAGCGTCGCGCCTTCAAACAGTTTTGGATCGATTTGCAAATCTTCAAACATTTTTGCCGGATAAGTTACCGGCTCTTTGCAGGACATGCAGATGCGGCGCATGAGACGCTGGGCGCAGGCCAGAATCACGGAAGAGGAAATTAGAAACGGCGCGATCTCCATATCGTCCAAACGGGAAATGGCACCGGGCGCGTCATTGCAATGCATCGTGCTCAAAACCTGGTGGCCAGTCAGCGCGGATTCGACTGCGATTTCCGCAGTCTCCGTGTCACGAATTTCGCCGATCATGATGATGTCCGGGTCTTGGCGCAAAATGGAGCGGAGCGAATTGGCGAAGCTCAACCCGATTTCTTTTCGGACAGGAACTTGATTGATACCGGGAACCTGAAACTCAACCGGGTCTTCAACCGTAACAATATTGTATTCGGGATTGTTAAGTTCGTTGAGTGCGGAATAAAGTGTGGTGGTTTTGCCGGAGCCGGTCGGCCCAGTGACCAGAAGCAATCCGTGCGGCGCATCGACGGCAGCTTTGAAACGTTTGAAGGTTTCCGGGTCCATACCGAGCTTGTCCATGCTCGCTGACAAATTCGATTTATCCAAAATACGGAGCACGCATTTTTCTCCGTGGACCGTCGGCAAAAATGAAACGCGCAAATCGATGTCGCGCCCGCCGACTTTCACGCGCATGCGTCCGTCCTGCGGCAGGCGGCGCTCTGCGATGTCCAGACAGCTCATGATTTTCAAACGCGAGGCCAGCGCCACCTGCATATTTTTAGGCGGCGGAGGCATGTCGATCAACGCGCCATCGACGCGATAACGCAGGCGCACCATTTTCTCAAAAGGTTCCACGTGAATGTCACTCGCGCGGTCTTTGATCGCCTGGACAATAATTAAATTTGCCAGTTTGATGACCGGCGCTTCTTCGGTTGATGCCGTGAGTTGTCCGATGTCAGTCGTCTCGACAACTTCTTTGGAAACCTCCAGGTTTTCCGCGTCCGAATCCGCTTCAGCCTGTTTTTGGGCATCCTGAATGATGTCCTCCATGCTGCCGCCCTTTGACTCGATGTTGTTAATCTTATCAATGATCGCTTTTTCCGATGCGATCATGGGCGAGACTTCCAGCTTGGTGATGCGCTTGACGTCATCGATGGCGAGCACGTTCAGCGGATCAACCATCGCCAGGAAAATCCTATTTCCCAAACGGGAAACCGGCAGAACTTTGTGATTGAGACCAATATCCCGCGGCAAAAGTTCCGAGACTTCAGGGAGTATTGAGACGCGTGCCAGATTGACAGGGGGAGTATTTAAAACACGGCCCATTGAAACCACCATGTCCTGTTCCGTCACGATGGATTTTTCCACAAGCAATTTGTGGAGGCGCGTTCCTTCTTTCTTCTGAATCTCCGCCAGGTCTTCAACTTGTTTGATCGTAATCAAACCGTCCTCAATCAGGGCGTCGGCAATTCGTTCTCCAAATGATTTGACGGGAGGCATAAACAATTAACGAAATACTCGGCGCAGCACTTTGACGATGTCCTGCGGCGGAGCGATGTACCAAATGACGCGCAGCGAAGTGGCGCTTTGAATTTCCTGAGCGGCTTGTTTGTTAAATGGATTGGCCGTAGCGACCATCACCGATTTGCTCATTTTATCGAACGGCAATACACACCAACGCTGGCAAACGGCCCGTGGAAAACTGCGTGCCAGTTCCATGTCCACGTCATATTTTTCCAACAACAAATAACCGAGGCGCGATTTGTCCAGGATCAATCGCAGCGATTTATCGATCGGTGTGATTCCTTTTTCCGCCAAGACCTGCACGAAGGGGTCAACGATTTTTTCCGGGGCGTCGGACGAACCCGGCGCGATCCAGCACATTTGGAAATCACCGGCCGAGATGGCTTTGCCCTCGACAAAAACTTTGTGCATCATCTGCCGGCCATCATCGACTTCGCCGTTGGCCGCCGCTTTGGTCGCCAGCTTTTTAAATTGCTCGGTGTTGCCTGAAGAAATTTTTTTGATTTCTTCAATTGGCCCGGGCATCAACGTCAAACTGTTGGCCTTGCTTTCAATTTCAGCCATGGCTGCCAGCGCCTCTTTATCATCGGCGTCGCGCTGCAAAATCGTTTCGTACTCGAGAATAGCCGAAGAAAGCTGGCCGAGATGAACGTACGCTTCAGCAATTTTCTTGGAAGTTTTCACTGCGTCCTTCGGTCGACCCAGCTTCAAATACGCTTCCTTGAGAATTTCCAAGGATTGATAGTCGTGCGGCTGGGATTGAGTGATCACTTCGAACATCTCAATTGTTTGCGTCAACTGGGCTTCTTCGCCCGGATTTAATGCTGTAGCCGTCGCGCTCATTCCAGAATTCAGACAATATTTTAATTCAAAGACACTTCGCAGCCGGTTTTCCCGCGCCTGCGCACACCCAAAAGCAATTCAGCCGCCATTTTAACGCGAGACCGTTCTAAAGCAATTCAAGTTTGGAAATGCACAAATTCATGGACCCTGCTTAAATCTACTTTCCTTTTCGGATTTGGGTTTTAGAGTTTGCCGCTTGAATAACAAACTTATTGCTCATGAATAGCTCTGCTGAACTTCTCTCCGGGATCGCCAACCAACTTCGCATTCATTCCATTGCCGCCACGACTGCGGCAGGCAGCGGACATCCGACTTCCTGCGCTTCGGCGGCTGATCTCGTTGCTGCACTATTTTTCGGTCAGATGCGTTATGACCCGAAAAATCCGCATTACGCCAACAACGACCGTTTCATTTTGTCGAAAGGCCACGCGGCTCCCCTGCTCTACGCAGCCTGGGCGGAAAATGGTGTTGTGCCGATTAGCGAACTTACGAAACTCCGGGAACTTGGCAATGACCTCGAAGGTCATCCCACGCCGCGTTTGCCGTTCGTCGATGTCGCCAGCGGTTCGCTCGGGCAAGGTCTCAGCGTCGGTGTCGGCATGGCGTTGAATGCGCGCCTCGATAAATTCGATTACAACACTTACGTCCTGCTCGGCGACGGCGAATGTGCCGAAGGCAGCGTCTGGGAAGCCGCGTCGCTCGCGGGCACTTACAAACTCAACAACCTCATCGCGATCATCGACGTGAATCGCCTCGGTCAAAGTCAGGAAACTGCGTTTGGTCATCACACCGAAGTTTACGAAAAACGTTTTCAAGCCTTCGGTTGGCGCACGGAAGTGATCGACGGCCACGACATGGAAGAAATTCTCGAAGTGCTCGCGTTCGTTGGCGCGGATGACAAACCGCTCGCCATCATCGCCAAGACGACCAAAGGCCACGGCATTTCTATCGCCGACAACAAAGATGCGTGGCACGGCAAAGCGCTTTCCAAAGAAGAAGCCGCAGCCGCCATCGCCGAATTGCAGCCGAAAGCCAAATCCGGTCTCGGCGTGGAGATTGCGAAACCGACTCAAGTCACCGAACCCAACACGCAAGCGCCCGCGAGCTGGCCCGCGATCAATTACAAACTCGGCGACAAAATTGCCACGCGCGAAGCATACGGCGCGGCGCTGGTTCGTCTTGGCGAAGCGGACGTGCGCATCGTCGCGATGGATGGCGATACGAAAAATTCCACTTACGCGGAAAAGTTTTACAAAAAATTCCCGACGCGTTTCACCGAATGTTTTATCGCCGAACAAAACATGGTCGGCGTCGCGATTGGTTTTGCGGCGATGCGCAAGATTCCGTTCGCTTCCACGTTCGCCGCGTTTTTCACTCGCGCGCACGACCAGATTCGCATGGGCGCAATTTCCCTCGCGAACATCAAACTCGTTGGCTCGCACGTCGGAGTGAGCATTGGTGAAGATGGCGGTTCGCAAATGGCGCTGGAAGATCTCGGCATGATGCGCGCGTTGCCCGGCAGCGTTGTGTTTTATCCGAGCGACGCGGTTTGCGCGGAAAAATGTCTCGAACAAATGGTGGAGCACAAAGGGATTTCCTATCTCCGCACGTCGCGTCCGAAAACGCCGGTCATTTACGGCAACGACGAACAATTCCCCATCGGCGGCGCGAAAGTTTTGAAACAAAACGCGGGCGACAAAATCACGGTCGTGAGTGCTGGCGTCACTTTGTTTGAAGCGTTGAAAGCTGCGGACGAACTGGCGAAGGACGGAATCACGATCACGGTCATTGACGCCTACAGCGTGAAACCGCTGGCGAAAGAGGTGATCAAAGCCGCCGCGCAAAAAACGAACAACCTCGTTCTCACCGTGGAAGATCATTATCCCGAAGGCGGTTTGGGCGACACGGTTGCAGGCGAACTGAGCGCCGACGGCATCAAAGTCCACAAGCTCGCGGTGTTTGAATTGCCGCGCTCCGGCAAGCCGGAAGAATTGCTGGCGAAATACGGTCTGGACGCAGCGGCGATTGTGAAGAAGGTCAAGGAAGTGGTTTAACCAACTCGTCTAACTATTCTGAGAAATGAATACCTTCGCGCAAGCCGTTGAAGCCTATGCCAAACACGACACG
>JBDSLX010000013.1:0-9377 GCA_039916145.1 Verrucomicrobiota bacterium
ATTACGAAACCGCGAAAAATTTCGAGAAGCTCGCGCAGATGCAGAACAACGATGGTTCATGGCCGTGGTTTCCCGGCGGGCCGGGCAACGATTACATCACGCTCTACATCACCACTGGTTTTGGCCGACTGCGTCATCTCGGTCTTGACGTGAAAACGGAACCCGCCATTCGTTCGCTCAATCGTTTGGATAATTGGATCGATGAAACGTATCGCGAAATTTTGCGCCACGGAAATAAGGACGCGAACAATCTCAGTCCGACGATTGCGCTCTATTTGTATGGCCGCAGTTTCTTTTTGAAGGACAAAAATTTCTCAGCGAGTCAGCGCGAGGCGGTGGATTATTTCCTCGCTCAAGCCCGCAAGTTTTGGCTCGACCTCAACAATCGCCAGTCGCAAGGACATTTGGCGATTGCGCTCAATCGTTTTGATGACCAGAAAACGGCGCGAGCGATCATGGCTTCAATGAAGGAACGTTCGGTCAGCGATGAAGAATTGGGGATGTTCTGGCGCGATCTGGAATTGTCGTGGTGGTGGTTCCGCGCGCCGATTGAAACGCAGGCGTTGATGATCGAGGCGTTCGACGAAGTGATGAACGACGCGCAGGCCGTGGAAGATTGCAAAGTGTGGCTGCTGAAACAGAAACAAACGCAGGATTGGAAAACGACGAAGGCGACGGCGGATGCGGTTTATGCGTTGTTGTTGCGCGGCGGAAAAAATCTGGCGAGCGATGCGCTCGTGGAAGTTTCGCTCGGTGGAAAAAAGATTGAGCCAGAGAAAGTGGAAGCTGGAACGGGGTTTTATGAAAAGCGATTTGCCGCTGGCGAAATAAAACCGTCGCTCGGCGAAATCACGGTGAAGAAAGTCGATGAAGGCGTCGCGTGGGGCAGCGTGAACTGGCAGTACTTGGAAGACATGACGAAGGTCACGCCCCACGAAGGCACGCCGTTGAAGTTGAAGAAAACACTTTTCAAAAAAGTGAACACGAAGCGCGGGCCGGTTTTGGAGCCGTTGCAAAAAGGTTTGGAGGTCGGTGATGAATTGGTGGTGCGCGTCGAACTGCGGACGGATCGCGACATGGAATATGTTCACTTGAAAGATCAACGCGGCAGCGGCACGGAGCCGGTGAATGTTTTGTCGCAATATAAATATCAGGATGGTCTCGCCTACTACGAATCGACGCGCGATACCGCGAGCCATTTCTTCATCGATTATCTGCCGAAGGGCGTTTACGTCTTTGAATATTCCACGCGCGTCCAGCTTCGCGGCGAATACCAGAGCGGCATCGCGGAAATCCAGTGTATGTACGCGCCGGAGTTCAACAGCCATTCGGAGAGTTTTAATCTTCTTGTGAAATAATTAGTATTCCTGGTGGACGACCATGGATTCCCCTGTTTGACAACGTTCGCTAACTACGGGAAGTTTTCTCGTAGTCAAAGGAAAGCTTGATCCCTCGGGCAAATTGTTATGAAAAAAATTGCTATCGTTATTTTGACGTTCTCTTTGTTTTACGCACCGGGTGTGTTCGCCCAGGAACCCGCGCCCCGCGTGCGAATCGAAACCATGTTCAAATCGTTCAAGCCAGGGGAAGTTGAGCGGGCAATAGATGCGTTTGCCAAAAACTCGCTCATTCGGCCCGAACTGGTGGACCAATGGAAGTCACAGACGAAAACAGTGCTGACGTTGAATCCCGAAAAAGCAATTTTGGGCTTTGAGTTTATCCAGGAACAGAACGTCGGCGAATCGGTGAAGCGGCTCTCATATGTTTTGAAATTAGCGGATCGTCCGCTTTATTGGAATTTCACTTTTTACAAACCAGCCGGGTCGTGGGTTCCGTTACGGATGGCATTTACGGAGGAGCCTTAACTGTTCACTCGTCGATGTTGACTGAAAAAGATTCGACGGCCAACTTTCGTCGATGATGAATATTCGCTGGTTTTTAATTGCGGTTGCTGGCTGCTTTCTTTTTTCGGCTGAGGCAAAACCGGCTCAAACAACGTCCCGTCTTGATCGTAATAATCTTTTTCAATTTCACGACAGTAAAGAAAATGTTGTTCAGGGAAAAACAAAACGCGATTGGCTGGAGCGACGTGCGGAGGTTTTAACCGCAATGCAAAAAGTGATGGGGCCGTTGCCGGGAACAGAGAAACGTTGCCCGCTCGATGTGAAAGTTGAAGAAGAAGTGGATTGCGGCGCTTACGTTCGCAAATTGATCAGCTATCAATCGGAGCCGAACTCGCGTGTGCCGGCGTATTTGCTGATTCCCAAAAAGGCGTTACAGAAAAACGGAAAGGCGCGGGCGGTTCTTTGTTTGCATCCGACGGATTCCCTCGGTCACAAAGTGGTCGTTGGACTCGGCTCAAAAGAAAACCGAAGTTACGCGAGTGAATTGGCTGAACGCGGATTTGTCACGTTCGCTCCCGCATATCCTCTGCTCGCCAATTACAATCCGGATTGGAAAACGCTCGGTTACGAAAGCGGAACAATGAAAGCAATCTGGGACAACCTGCGCGGAATTGATTTGCTGGAATCATTACCATTCGTGAAACGCGGCGGCGTTGCGACCATCGGCCATTCGCTCGGCGGGCATAACTCGATTTACACCGCAATTTTCGACGAACGAATCAAAGTCGTCGTGTCGAGTTGCGGGTTTGATTCGTATCTCGATTACATGAACGGGAACATCAAAGGCTGGACGAGTGATCGCTACATGCCGAAGTTGCTGGATTATTCTCTAGCGGAGATTCCATTTGATTTTCAGGAGATGATTGCTGCGCTCGCGCCCCGTCCGATTTTTGTCAACGCGCCTAAAGGTGATGCGAATTTTAGATGGGAAAGTGTCGATAGAGTGATGGCTGCGGCGAAACCAATTTACAAATTGTATGGAGCAGAAAAAAAATTACGCGTGGAACATCCTGATTGCGCGCATGATTTTCCCGATGAAATTCGCGCGGCGGCTTACAAATTCGTGGACGAGAACTTAAAATAAATCGGCGCGTGTCGCAGGAAATTTTCCCGATGCAAAACTCCTGTTGACTCCATTATCCCCTGTGTTAAAAAAACGCGCGTCGGCGAAAGAAATGCGGTGTGGTGTCAGAAGACAGATTGTCCTGTGGACATTCAGTGATTGCTGCCGGTGCAGAATCTCCAACACGGTTTTTTGAGCGATACTCAAACCATGAGCGAAAACAGATTATTCGTTGGCAACCTCGCGTACCAAACGATGGAAAACGACCTGCAAGATTATTTCGCGCAGGCTGGAACGGTCACTTCGGTGAACCTGATGTTGGACAAATTCACCGGCAAATCCCGCGGATTTGCTTTCATCGAATTTGCCTCGCCTGCGGAAGCGCAAAGCGCAGTCGAAATGTTTCAAGGCAAAGATTTTCAAGGTCGCGCACTGACCGTGAACATCGCGCGACCAAAAGAAGATCGTCCTCCGCGCCGCGAAGGCGGTGGTGGTGGTTATCGCGGCGGTGGTGGCGGTGGCGGATATCGCGGCGGTGGCGGTGGACGTGATCGTGAAGGGGGCGGCGGCGGTCGGGGTGATCGCTACTGAGCCTTAAGACATTATTTCCAGAGAGCCGGTTTTTTAACTGGCTCTTTTTTGTAGCGGATTATGATTTGACACTAATTCTCTCCAACCCTAGCTTGGGTCGTATAGAAAAATATGGCTGAAATTCCAAACTTACCTTCCGGCGCTGTTCCACCGAAACCGGCTGAAGCAGCGAAAGTTCAACCAAAAAAAGAAACCGTGCGCATTAATTTGCCGCCGAAGCCCACCGCTTCTCCGACGATCAAGTTGCCGACTTTGCCAACGGGCGTGCCGCCGCCCAAAACTTCCGGCGCCGCCGCTCCTGTGGCGGCCCCTGCGACAGGGCCCAAGCCGCCCACTCCGCCAACGGGTGGCGCGCCAGCTTCACGTGTGGCCGGGCTTTCAACCGCACAACGTTCCGCCGCGCCCTCGCCGACACTGCCTGCTCCAAGGCAAGCACCCGCTCCGGTATATGCCATCAGCGGTTTGGATAAAGGTTTGGCAATTGGCGCGGCAATCGTCAGTTTATTGGCCGCAGCCACGGTTGCCTGGCTGGCATTCATGCTGACGAATCAGACCGGCATCTAATTTCAATTTTAAATTTCAGCTTAGAGCTTATGGCCGCAGCGAATATCGTCACTTTGAACACCGGAAATTTTCCCGCTGAAGTTCTTAAATCTTCCACGCCCGTGCTGGTTGATTTCTGGGCGGAATGGTGCGGGCCATGCAAAATGATCGCCCCGGTGCTGGATGAATTGGCGAGCGAATACGACGGCCGCATTAAGATTGGCAAAGTAAATATCGACGAAGACCAGGCGCTCGCCTCGCAATACGGAGTTCGCGCGATCCCGACACTATTGATTTTCAAAGACGGCCAGGTCGCAGAACAAATTGTCGGAATGCGCTCCAAACGCGATTTGAAATCCAGCCTCGATAAAGTCACGACCTAAGTGTCTCACCGGTTGGGGCGCTATGTCATTCATCGTCACCCCTGGAAAATTAAATCGGCGAGCCGAACTGTATCATCAACTCGGCTCCATGCTTTCAGCCGGAATTCCACTCACCCAGGCAGTCGATAGTGCGAGAAAGAATTTACCGGATCACTCTTCAAAAAAAGCTCTCGCACGAATTGGGCTTGAGCTCCAGGCAGGTCACACCTTTGCGGAATCAATGGCGGGTTTAGGGGGCTGGATGAGTTCTTTTGACCTGGCTCTCCTTTCTGCCGGCGAAAAGAGCGGGCGATTGGATGCAATTTTTAAAACGCTGGCAGGATATTACAATTCCCGAGCAAAAATTACGCGCGACGCGATTTCGGAAATGCTGCAAAGCATTATTACGGTGCACGTTTTTCTTTTTATTTTTCCGCTTTCGCTCCTGGTCAACGCGGTCACTAAGGGCGCTTTCGAAGCTTTTTTTCTTAAAAAATTGATCGTCTTTGGAGTGCTTTATGGCTCGGTGATTCTTTTGCTTTACGCCTGTCAGGGTCAGCGCGGAGAAACCTGGCGTGCCATCCTGGAAGCAATCAGTCAGCGAATTCCATTCCTGGGAAAAGCCCGGCGCTATTTGGCCTTGGCGCGATTATCTGCCGCTCTGGAATCGCTCATCAATGCAGGAATTTCAATCATCACCGCCTGGGAACTTTCGTCCATTGCGAGCGGTTCGATTTCTATTCGCCGGACCGTGGCAACTTGGAAACCAAAAATCGAATCGGGTATCCCGCCGTCGGAGTTAGTTAACAGTGCAAAAGAATTTCCCGAAATGTTTGCGAACCTTTATCAGACCGGTGAGACCAGCGGACAACAAGATGACACGTTGAAAAGATTGCACGCCTATTACGAAGAAGAAGGTTTCCGAAAACTGCGCCTGTTCACGAAACTTTTGAACGGAGTCATTTACGCAATCGTCGTCATCATGGTTATCCGCGTCGTGTTCGGATTTTATCTGGGCTACTTCGATATGATAAATAGTATTTAATCCCGATCGCTCAAAATTTGGTTCATGACTATTTCTGAAATTCTTTCCAACGAAGAACTGCGCCAGCACGAATTTCCTGTCACGCGCGAAAAAATTTTTCTTTCCCATGCCGCAGTCTGTCCCCTGCCCCGCCGCGTTTCCGAAGCCATCCGTGATTATGCGCAGCAATGCACCTTCGGCGATCAGGAACAAATCGTTCCTCCAATGCGCATTCAAAGATTTCGGGAAACGGCGGCGCGTTTGCTGAAGGCAAAACCCGAAGAAATCGCATTCGTCGGCCCGACTTCTCTCGGATTAAGTTTCGTCGCGAGCGGTTTGCAGTGGAGAAAAGGCGCCAACATTCTCATCTATTTCGACGACTATCCCTCCAACGTTTACCCGTGGATGGCTCTCGCGGAAAAAGGGGTGCAGGTTCGACTGATGAACATTCGCGAGCTTGGAAAAATTCGTCCCATCGATGTCATGGGCCAAGTGGATGAAAACACCAAACTCGTCGCACTCGCATCCAACCATTTCGTCGCTGGTTATCGAATCGACATTCGCGCCATTGGCGAATTTTTGCGCAAACGAAATATTCTATTCTGCCTGGATGCAATCCAAACCCTCGGCGCATTTCCAACAACGATGGAGAACGTCGATTTCGCAGCAGCCGACGCGCACAAATGGCTGCTCGGCCCGTGCGCGGCAGGAATTCTTTATGTCCGCAAAGCCGTTCAGGAAAAATTAAAGCCAACGGTTTTCGGCTGGCACAATGTCAGTTGCCCAAACTACACCGCTCAAGAAAAAATTGTTCACCCGCCCAATGCCCGTCGTTATGAAGCTGGCTCCGAAAATTTGCTCGGCCTCGTTGGCCTACATACCGCAATGGAAATGCTTTTGGAACTTGGCGTGGAAAATATTGCCACTGAACTTTTACGAAAAAGAAATCTGCTCGTTCCCGCGCTCCAATCAAAGGGCTACTCGGTTTTGCAAGCCGATGCTCCGCCAGAAAATGCGAGCGCCATTGTGAGTTTCTATGGCGAGAATTTCGACATCCCTGCGCTCCATAAAAAATTGGATGAAGCGAATATTGTCACCTCGTTGCGCAGCGACCGAAGTGGGCGGCGTTACATTCGTCTTTCGCCGCATTTCTACAACACCGACGCGGAACTCAATCGCCTTCTGGAATTGCTCTAGGAACTATTTTTCAACCGCTCTTACGAGCAGAACCGGGACATTGGTTTTGTGGCGCACTTCGTGGATGGTGCTGCCGAAAATCAAATCGCCGATCAACCGGTGTCCGTGCGTCGTCATCGCGATCAAATCGCAATGTTCTTTCTCCGCCGTTTTGACAATTTCATTGGGCGGATCGCCCATTGCCAGGTGTGTTGAAACTTTCAGATCATGTTTTCCCAAAGCCGTGGCAACTTCCTCGAGATAGCGCCGGTCTTCTTTCATTTCATCCGACTCCGCCAGCTTGAGTTGCTGGAAATTGCGCGCCACCCAACCGTCGGCGACATGCACGAGCAGCAACTCCGACTGAAAACGTTTCGCCAACTCAGTGATGTGCGGCAGCAAACTTTTGTCTGCGCGACTGTTTTCTAATGCGACCAGGATTTTTTTATACATTTTCTTCTGTAGCCGCGTCTCGTGAGAGCGCGGACTTTTGATTTTTCAGACCACGTTCTCACGAGACGCGGCTACGAATTTTACGAAATCTGTTTCATAAACCACTTCGTTATTCCCGTGAAATCCAGCAGATACTTCACGTTCAACGCGACGATGATTGAAGCCGTCGTCCACGCTAAAATTTTTATCCAAAGCGGGTTCACAAATTCGCCCATTTTTTTCCGGCTGCTGGTGAAAATAATCAGCGGAATCACCGCGAACGAAAGTTGCAGGCTTAAAATGACCTGACTGAAGATCAGCAATTTCGCCGTGCCGCTTTCGCCATACATCATCGTCACGATCACGGCGGGAATAATCGCAATCGCTCTCGTGATTAATCGGCGCAACCACGGACGTAACCGAATGTTTAAAAAACCTTCCATCACAATTTGACCCGCGAGCGTTCCCGTCAAAGTGGAGTTTTGCCCAGACGCCAACAACGCCACGGCGAACAGTGTGCTCGCTCCGAAAATGCCCAGAGTCGGCGTGAGAAGTTTGTAAGCGTCCTGAATCTCGGCAACCTCGTGCTGCCCTCGCGTGTAAAAAGTCGCCGCCGACACAATCAAAATCGCCGCATTGATAAACAGCGCGAACATCAGCGCCACCGTCGAATCAATTGTCGCAAACTTGATCGCCTCCTTTTTGCCTTCGCGGTTCTGTTCATATTTGCGCGTCTGCACAATGGACGAATGCAGATACAAATTATGCGGCATTACTGTCGCTCCAAGAATCCCGATGGCGACGAAAAGCATTTCCGGATTTTTGATAACTTCAAAACGGGGAATAAATCCACCCATTACCGCAGCGAACTCTGGTTTTGCGAAAATTATTTCTGCAAAAAAACAGCCGCCAATCGTGAGAATCAACATGATCACCAATGCTTCGATGTAACGAAATCCTTTGTTCTGCAAATACATGATCGCGAAAACATCGAGCGCCGTGATGCAAACCCCCCATTGCAATGGAATTTTGAAAAGCAGATTCAGCGCGATGGCTGAACCGATGACTTCAGCAAGGTCGCACGCGCAAATTGCGATTTCGCACAAGAACCACAAAACCATCGCCGTCGGTTTGGAGTAATGATCGCGACAGGCCTGCGCAAGATCGCGTCCCGTAACGATGCCGAGTTTTGCGCAGAGCGATTGCAAAAGAATCGCCATCAAGTTGGAAATTAAAATAACGCTGAGCAGCGTGTAACCGAAAGCCGAACCGCCCGCGAGGTCAGTCGCCCAGTTTCCCGGGTCCATGTAGCCGACCGCCACCAAGTATCCCGGACCGGAAAACGCCAACATCTTGCGCCAGAAACTCGCGCCTTTGGGAACGGCAATACTTCCATGCACTTCCTGCAAGCTGCGTGACTCGCTTTTTTTTCGCCAACCTTCTTCCGGCTGTTCCACAACGTCTGTTCCTTTATCTTTCATTTTAAAAACGAATGGTGATTCCTGCAAACGGGTTAAAATCATCCGCAGCGCGAGTGATTCCAAAATTCATTCCGGCATCCAATTGGATATTCTCGGTCAGCGCATATACGAGCCCGACATCGATTGTGCCGATCCAATCCGAATCTGATTCCGCGCTCACCGAACTAAAAAATTCCGCATAGCCAGCAAGGTCGCCGACAATCTGGTGCGAAAAAGTAATTGAGTTGATAAATTCTGCATGGTGTCCCCCGCCCGATTCGTCTTTGTTGAAATCAAATTCCGTCATCAGTCCCATGCCCCACTCGCGCGGCAATTCGACGGCCAACGGAAAAATAATTCCGCCTTCAAATGCGCCGTTACTCAGATCGTCTTGAGCGGTGGGAAATTTCACGAATGGCATCGCGGCAAAAGCTGTTTTACCACCGTCATTTCCCCAAAAATTTATTTTCAAGCGCGTGACCAAATCGCCGAAGCCGGAATTTCTCTCGGTGTTTCCAGCGCTCCGGGCGCGCATGGAACTGTAAGTCGGCACGACCAATTGAAGATCACTGTTATTGCAAAGTCCGACTTTCAAGTTCGCATTGAAAAAACTCCAACTGTCCACGCGCGTTCCAGACTCATGATCTCTGCTGTAACTGGCGATGTCCGCTTCGATTTGAATATGCCCGGCATCGACCGTGTAAGGGCTTTCTGTTTTGTCGGGGCGATCCGTGGACAAATCGCGCATGAGTTCCGTGGGCGTTGGATTAAATAAATGATAAACGCTTTTGTCTTTTTCAACCTCTGGCTCGTTCGCGAACA
>JBDSLX010000014.1:0-7157 GCA_039916145.1 Verrucomicrobiota bacterium
GCCACGGATTCGCGTCCGTTCACGCGAACGCGGCGGGCGGCGAATTCACCACGCGTCCTTTGACGTTCACCGGAAAAAATTTAATCCTCAACTACGCCACATCCGCAACCGGATCCGTGCAAGTTGAAATTCAAGATGAAAACGGCAAACCATTGCCCAACTATTCGCTCGCCGACATGGAATTATTTTTCGGCGACGACCTCGACGCCGTGGTGAAATGGAAAAAAAATCAAGACCTGTCGTCGTTGATAGGCAAACCGGTTCGGTTCCACTTCGTGTTACGAGACGCAGACCTTTTTGCTTTGCGCACCAATTGACGCGGTTATTTTAATTTTTATGAACAGACTCGAAAACAAAGTTGCATGGATCAGTGGAGCGACGTCCGGCATCGGCGAAGCGACGGCGCGGTTGTTCGCGCGCGAAGGCGCAAAGGTCGCGATCGTTGGCCGACGGATCGCATTAAGCAAAAAAATCGCGGCGGAAATAAAATCCGAAGGCGGCGACGCTTTGGCCATTACCTGCGACGTGAGCAGCGAAAAACAAGTGCGCGATTCCATTCAAAAAACCGTCAAACATTTTGGAAGTCTCGACATCGTCGTCAACAACGCGGGCATGGTTCACATCAAATTGCTTCACGAATATACCGAGCGCGAATGGGACAACGTGATGAGCGTGAATTTGAAATCCATGTTCTTCGCCGCTAAGCACGCGATTCCGCATTTGCGAAAGAGCCAGCGCGGTTACATCGTCAACGTCGGTTCCATCAGCAGTTTTGTTGGACAAGCTTTGACTCCCGTTTACACCACGACAAAACACGCGATTGTGGGGCTGACAAAATCGATCGCGCTCGATTACGCCGTGGATGGAATTCGTTGCAACTGTGTTTGTCCCGGCATCACGGACACGCCAATGTTGCGCGAACATTTAAATGCTCACCGCGATCCTGAAGCAGTTCTCGATGCGCGTCTTCGCCGCGTGCCGATGGGCGTCGCGCTCACGCCTGAAGATGTGGCGAAAACAATTTTGTTTCTCAGTTGCGAAGATTCGTCAGGCGTCACCGGCACGACGCAAATTATTGACGCCGGTTATCTCACGGCTGCGGAATGGCAGCATCCGGGCAAAACAAAGTTCATGAAAAAATTATGAAACTAAAACTCGCCTGCGCTGATTTTACTTTTCCTCTTTTGCCGCACGACTGCGTGCTCGATTTGATTTCCATGCTGCAATTCGACGGCATAGACATCGGCTTGTTTGAAGGACGTTCGCATCTCTGGCCTTCAAAAGAATTCAAATCGCTCACCAAATCGGGAAAGCAACTGGGCAAAAAACTTTCTGACCGTGGCTTGCGTTGCGCGGATGTTTTTCTCCAGATGAATCCGAGTTTTATTCCATTCGCCGTTAATCATCCCGAAGCCGCGCGACGACGAAAAGCGCGCGATTGGTTTTTGAAAACTTTGGACTACGCGAATGCTTCCAACGCGAAACACGTCACCACTTTACCCGGAGTTAATTTTGAAACTGAAAAACCAACCGAGTCGTGGCAACGCACTTGCGCTGAACTCGCGTGGCGTGTCGAACAAGCGAAAAAGAATAAAACTATTTTCGGCGTCGAAGCTCACGTCGGCTCCATCGCGCCGAATCCAAAAGCCGCGTTGCAACTCGTGCGCGATGTTCCCGGCCTCACGCTGACTCTCGACTACACGCATTTCACCCGCTCCGGTCTTCCCGACAGCGCGGCTGAACCACTTATCAAACACGCCTCGCACTTTCACGCCCGTGGCGCGCGCAAAGGCCGTTTGCAATGTTCGTTCAAGGAAAACAAAATTGATTACGCCCGCGTTCTTCGCGCCATGAAAAAAACAAATTACTCCGGCTACGTCGGCGTGGAATTGGTCTGGATTGATTGGGAACATTGCAATGAAGTGGACAATCTCTCGGAGACGATTCAACTCCGCGATTTTCTCCGCTCGAAAATGTCCACACGATAAAATCTTATGTTCACCTTCGGACTCGCGATGACGTTGCGCCCCGGCGCTTACGAAAAATATAAACGCGCCCACGACGAACTTTGGCCGGAGATCGCCGAAGGAATGCGTGCGAATTCGGTGAGCATGGCGATTTATCGCGACGGCGACCGGCTGTTCGTTTTCGCCGCCGCGCCGAGTGAAGAGCATTGGAACCGCAGTCGCCAGGATCCAATTCTCGCGAAGTGGGACGCGCAGATGACGGAGTTTGTCGAAGGCGATGGGAAGGGCGGCATTGTCTTTGCGTTTCTTCCCAAAGCGTTTGGTTTTGGCGAGTTTAAATAATTTTCAAAAATTTTGTGTGTAGAAGAATGTTCCTCTCAAGCGCGGTGATGAGTTGTCTTTTCGCCACGTTACTGTTGGCGGGATGTCTGATCACAAACTCTGGTCCGGCGGTGAGCGAAACTGTTTCCGTTACTGAAGTCACCAATTACGTTTTCGGAAATTATGCCGACGATTTTCCAAGTCCGCCCCACGCAGATGGAAATCCGAAACGCGCGATCATTATCTCGTGGAAAAATTTTCCTTTCAAATTCGTGTTTTCTCACGAGGCCAGTTATTGCCCGTGGTTTGAATTTCCGTCGGGCGCGGGGCATAGCTTTCAATTTTTTGAGGGCAATGACGGATGGGGAGAAATCTTCAATCGGTTTGGCCGACGCGAAACAAATAGTTTTGTTGAAATCCTTGAGCACAATCATAAGCGAGTCCATGTCCGCTGGACTTATTTCGGAGTGGAACGGGAAACGGGTGTGCGTGCATTTCGCAGCGTGGAAGATTTCTGGGCCTTTCCGAATGGGCACATTCTGCGACGACAAACTTTTCAAACTCTTATGCCGGGAGATCATCGCGGTTACGCCCGCGAGCCAGTCGAAATGATTGGCCTGTGTCCAAAAGGCAAATTGTCGTTCGACGTGTTGCAACGCAATCCGGCGGACACCAATGAGTCGCACGCGCTCGCCGTGTTCGACGCATTTTCCACAAATCGCTACGACGTATTTTGGAAACACAAAACAAACACGCTCTGGGAATCCACTGCGCGTCGCACCGGTTGCGAGTGGAAATTACTCGATGATTCGCGCGGCGTGGTGCTGGTCACACCCATGCATGAGGGCGCGGCGTTTTGTGTGATGGGCGAGGCGGGCGGTTTTGGACACGAGTTCACGCGCCTGAAAGAGCACACGTTCAAGGACACCGGAGGCGAGGGCTGGATTTCAATGTGCTGGGATCATTGGCCAATCGGCTGGTTGGACGCGAACTCAGTGAACGCCGAGTCGTTCAAAAAATATCCAAATCATTTCTCGCCCATGGGAATGGATTTGTTCGCGTTGAGAAATGAAGACACCGAGAAACGTGTTTTCTATTCGCTCATCGGGGTGTGTGAGGAAAATCTCGAGCCGCTGCAACGAGTCGCTCGGACCTGGCTTGAGTCTGGCAAGAACAATGTGACTAATTTGGAGCAGGTCGCTAGATTGCCAAGAACATTTCGTTGAACCAATGTTCGGCAGCGCATCTTGTGCGCGTGACGGAGTGACTTCGCCGCCGAGCGTGGCTATTACTGCGCCGGGATTGCCTACGGGCGCGTTCTGGTTTTTTAGGGAATTGCGTAAATGCGTTGCAGCCGTCGGATGTCTTCGTTGCCGGCCTGGGCGGGCTGATTATTTCCTTTGGTGGCAAGGGTGCGACGATCGTACCATTTCCAGATTTCTGAATGACCGTCGGCGAAGCTGAAGACGGTGCCATTTTTACTGTTATGCCGTGTGAAAGCTGGGTTGTTTCCCCATTGATCTTTAAACCCACCGACCGGCGGCATCTGCATGATAAAAAAGCCGTCTTCAATCGTATTCTCGCTCTCACAAACAAAGGTTAGAAGCCGGGAAGCCGACTTGATCTGACTATGCTTATAAGCTGGCGGGTAGCCGGGTGTGTTATAAAAAGCTGGGTCGCCTTGACTATCCCAGGGCACACCATTCTGGTAACCACCCATCTGGCCGGAGAGCGAGTAACTTCGAACACTGCGAATCCCTGATGTAGTCTTCATCGGATCGGACGGACATTTGTAGATGCCGAGTCCCTTATTATAGTTCCATAAATATCCGATGCGGATGAAAGTCGCATTGGTGCCGTCAGGCAAGTAGATTTGACCCAATGGGGTGGCCCAAGACTGGCCAATTAAACCCGTAATCCAGGAAGTGTCTGGCGTGGTTGCCGCATAATCATTGATTACGAGACGGTCATTGTTATCCCCAGTGTACAGGAACCAGCAGGTAGTTAGTTGCTTGAGGTTGCTTAAGCACTGAATGGTTTTGGCTTTTTCCTTTGCTTTGGCCAGCGCCGGTAACAGCAAACCCGCTAGAATTGCGATAATGGCGATGACCACCAGCAACTCAATCAAAGTAAACGCGCGGCGAAAATGGAGAAAAACCTGGTGCGAACTTGTTTTCATTTGGCTCAACAAAGCATCCTCAAATTTTTGGCGGTGTAAAGAAAAAAGTCCTTGATTTCCTAATAGTAAAACGTTTAACTCTTTTCGCGATCCGTAACCCTCAACCCAAACCGTTTGTTTATGCCTACGATCAAATTCAATAAAACGTTTTCCGTGCCTAAAATTATCGTGACTTTTCTCAAGGGGATTTGTTTGACCCTTGCCGCCTTGACGCTGGCCACGCCAGCACATGCGCAGTTGGTCACCAAGTTTTTCGCCTTCCCAAATGATAAAACCCAAGGCAGCCGTCCCACTGGCTCATTGATTCAGGCGACCGATGGAGATCTTTATTCAACAACCCAGAATGAGGGTCAGGTCTCTGGCGGCTTGGGCGTGGTGTTCAAAATCTCCACCAACGGAACTTTCACCAAGCTGAAGACTTTCAATACCGGTGCCGACGGTGTATTCCCAACTGCGGGTGTGGTACAAGGAACCAATGATGGAAATTTTTACGGCACGACTTTTATCGGCACACTGCCGTTACTTCGGGGCAGTATTTATAGAATGACGCCTGCCGGTGAGGTAACGAATCTGGTCACCTTTATTGGCACGAACGGTTTTTATCCCAACTGCGCATTGGTGCAAGGCGCCAACGGAAATTTTTATGGCACCACCACGGGCGGGACGACGAATGAAGGTGCCTTTGCGGGCGGCGGCACCAACTCGGTTGCCGTGACCAACGGCACCATCTTTATGGTAACTCCGAGCGGGGCGCTCACAACTCTGGTCGCTTTTGCAGAAATTAATGGAAAAAATCCGGTTGCAGGTTTATTACTTCACTCTAACGGGAATTTTTATGGAACGACGCAAAACGGCGGCACGAATGGCTTGGGCACTGTTTACCAAATGACTCCGGGCGGGACGCTAACTTCACTTTATTCTTTTGCCGGGATCGACGGCGCGAATCCCTTTGGGGGCTTAACAATCGGGACAAACGGAAATCTTTATGGCACGACGCAAGGCGGCGGTTTGAACAGCTTTGGAACAATTTTTACGATCACAACGAGTGGAACCTTGACGACCTTGGTTAATTTCGATGACGTGAACGGTTCCGCCCCCAAGGCCGCGCCGAAGCAAGCATCTAATGGATATTTCTATGGAACAACTTCGACCGGCGGCACGGCAATCCCTCCTGGGTCCGCACGCGGAACCGTTTATCAACTCGCTCCGAACGGGACGCTGACCACTTTATACACTTTCCAGGGATATAATTTCCCATCCGGATTTCCTTCCGATGGCGCGACCCCGGAGGCCGACCTTATGCAAGCTTCGGATGGAAATTTGTACGGGACAACGAGGGCTGGCGGGAGCGCGAACAACTGCGGTACAGTCTTCAAAGTGGATCTCCGCCCTCTGCTGACCTCGACGCTAATCGGAACCGACATCGTCCTTTCCTGGCTCGATTATGCGACCGGTTACACGGTGCAATCCGCCACAAATTTGAATTCTCCCATCGGGTGGGTTGACTTGACCAATGCCCCGGTCGTCGTGGATGGACGTTTCGTTGTAACGGATGCCGTTTCCGGCGACGCAAAGTTTTATCGGTTGAAAAAATAGACCCCAGATCATTCCATAGGCCAACCATGCCTTGGAGGCGATTTGCATAAAATACAGGACGGGGTGCGGCTGTTTCTAAAGAAACAGCCGCGCTCCAATTTTGGAGATGGTTTCTGTATTTTTATCGGCCTTCGTATAACCTGACCAAACGCTGATGAGTTTTAATCTGATTAAATTTGCGGTAGTCATAACAATAACGACTTGTTTCAACGGCGTCGCAAGCCTTTCGCCTGAGCAGATTGCGCAATTGCCTCCATCAGTTTCGCACGAAGTTGATTTCAAAAAGGAAATCCAACCGATTCTCGACACCAGTTGCACGAAATGTCACGGCCACGGAAAAGACAAAGGCGGATTCAGAATTGATAATCGCGAAACGTTTCTCAAAGGCGGCGATTCCGGCGCTGCGGTCGTCGCGGGCAAGAGCGCGGAAAGTTTACTCATCGAATTGGTGATGGGTTTCGATCCCGATACCGTCATGCCAAACAAAGGGTCACGGCTGAAATCC
This sequence comes from Verrucomicrobiota bacterium, assembly GCA_039916145.1. Taxonomy (GTDB): domain Bacteria; phylum Verrucomicrobiota; class Verrucomicrobiia; order Limisphaerales; family CANJXF01; genus CANJXF01. The sequence goes on from JBDSLX010000014.1 coordinate 6,569, forward strand.
GAGCAAATCAGTTTGTTGCGCTCGTGGATTGATCAAGGGGTGAAATGGGATGAAAACGTTTCACTTGGCAAAGTTGAGGCAAAAAATCTCAAACCGCATTTGCCGAAAATTTCCGCGAACCAGAAATTTTCCAACCCGGTAGATGCAATCGTCGATTCTTATTTCAAGACGAACAAAATCAAATGGGCGGAACCCGTCAGTGACCGCGTGTTCGCGCGGCGCGTTTATCTGGACATCATCGGCTTGCTGCCGCCGACGGAAGAATTGGAAATTTTTTCCGCCGACAAATCCGAAGACAAACGCGAGCGGCTCGTCCAAAAACTTTTGGCCGACAATCAAAACTACGCCGAGCATTGGCTCTCGTTTTGGAATGACATGCTTCGCAACGATTACAAAGGCACCGGCTACATCGACGGCGGGCGCAAGCAGATTACCAAATGGCTTTATTCCGCGCTCGCCACAAATTTGCCTTACGACCAATTCGTCGCGCAGCTTGTGAATCCCACGGCGGACTCCGAAGGTTTCAGCAAAGGAATTATCTGGCGCGGTGTCGTCAATGCGAGCCAGACGCCGCAGATGCAGGCCGCGC